>NZ_CBAYMC010000046.1:0-21125 GCF_964826245.1 Armatimonas sp.
GTCTTGCGGACAATGCCACAGACACGGTTGGCCTCGGCAGCATCACAGACTTTTCCCGTTCCAATAGCCCAGACAGGCTCGTACGCGAAGACGAGCTTGGAGGCTTGGTCGTTTGTCACCCCAGTGAGTGCACCGGCAACCTGCGAGGACACCACAAAATCGGTCTTGCCGCCCTCACGTTCATCGAGAGTCTCGCCAATGCAGATAATAGGCAACAAGCCCGCCGCAAGTGTCGCTTTTACCTTGAGATTGACGGTCGCATCGGTCTCCCCATAGTGCTTCAGGGTCTCTTCGGGCTCAGATAACCCAAAACGTCCCCGCGTCTCCGAGTGGCCGAGAATCACATAGCTCACGCCTGCATCTTTGAGCATCTCTGCTGAGATCTGACTCGTGTAGGCCCCGGTCGTTTTCCAGAAACCATCTTGTGCTCCCATGACGACCGAGGAGCCTGTGAGTGCCGTGCGCACGGTGTGTAAGACCGTGTACGGAGGGCAGACCACCACCGTGACCCCACTCTTTCCCGCAACCGCTGCAACCACTTCTTGTGCCAGTGCTGATGCCTCTGCCACAGTCCCCTTGTTCATCTTCCAGTTACCCGCAATTATTGGGGTTCGTGCCATTATCTCTCCTCTAAAAGCGGACGTTTCCGCTCCCTAAAGTCTATCATACCCAGAATTAGCAGGGAACTATACTCTAAAGGAAACCGTATGTTTTTTTGTGCGACGACTCTTCCCTTTTCTTTTAGGCAGTGCGACCCTGGCGCTCCCGGCAGCGCTTGCCTGGTTTTTCCTGCATCCCCCCCGTCGCCGTCATGGAAAAACCCCGAAAACGGCCCTTGGGCTAGACTACACCCGCGCCTGCTTTACCACAGACGATGACATTCGGCTCTCAGCCTGGCTCGTGCCTCACCCGGAGCCACAGGGACTGGTCTTGCTCTCTCATGGCTACACAGGCTGCCGAGAGACCATGCTTCCCTACGTGAAATTTTTACATGAGGCGGGCTACATCGTGCTCCTCCACGACTTCCGAGCACATGGCTGGAGCGGAGGGCAGCGAGCCACGCTGGGCCTTGAGGAGCCCCGTGACCTTCAAGCGGCGATCCGCTGGGTCGAGATGCAGGAATCACTGGCGGAGCTGCCGCTGTTTCTCATGGGCGAGAGCATGGGAGCCGCCGTCTCGCTGCTGGTCGCCGCTCAGGAGCCACGTGTCCGTGCAGTGGTGGCGGACTGTGGCTTTGCCCGCATGGACGGCCCGATTCGGCAGCGCTTGGAGACACTTTTTGGAGCAAACTTCGCCCGCGCTCTCACACCCGCAACACAGACCATGGGAGAGCGTTTTCTCGGTTCCTCAACGACGCGGATTGCCCCCGAGGAGGCCATTGGGAGGATCGCACCACGCCCCGTCTTACTGATCCACGGGACGCAAGATGCCCTCGTCACCCCGGATCACGCCCATCGGCTCCAGGCTGCATCAGGCGGGACCGCCCAGCTCTGGCTGGTGGAGGGAGCACGACACACGGAGAGCGTCCACACCGCTCCCCACTACGGAGAGCGGGTCGTCGCGTTTTTAAAAGAGGCGTGTTAAGCGCGGTCGGTCTCTACCTGGAGACGGATACTGGCGATGATCTTGGCGACGCGCTCGCACTCTTCCTGGGAGCCGGAGAAGCAAATGGCGCGGCCTTCTAGGTGCACCCGGAGGGCGATCTGGAAACCAGCCTCGACCGTACAGCCAGTGGCTTTCTGCAGAATCCCGATCACATCATCAAACGAGTGCCAGTCATCGTTGTAGAGAATCACGACCCAAGGGCCCGTGATCTCGACACCCTCGCGGATATCACTTAAATCGTCCAAGCCCGGCATATCGAGGTGGCTGGGAACAAAGTCTGGGGGAAGGGTGGGAGCTTCCTCTAGGTCGGGGCGTTCAATCGTTGTCGGCATAGTGTTACCGGAGATTTTATCATATGGGAGCCGCGCGGGAAATCAGCCCCAGTGTCTCCGGGGCCACAATTTGGTAGAGCTGCGCAAAGATTTCGGGGAGCTTTTGGGAAGCGTCAGGATCGAGAGCCTCAATCCCCACGCGCTGCCCAAGCTGCAGCAGCCGTCGCGCCAGGCCCGCATCGGTTTCGTAGGCCAGGATCCAGCGATTCTCCAGAAATCGCTCCGCAACTCCCGCCAGCTCTGGCAGTGACTCCCGCTCCAGCAATAAGGCCGTCTGAGGCGCGATCTCGGGCAGGCAGCGCGTCAGTCTCTGAAAAAGATCGGCGGCGTGGGTGGGGTCAGAGCGCAGTAGATACGAGTCCATTGCCAGCTCCACCGCGATATGGGCAAAGAAAAAGACGCGCTTCAGCGGCACGGGCGCAAAGAGCACCTTGGCTTCGTCGCAGAGTGCCACAAAAACCGGGTCTGTATGAAAGCGCTGGTCGGCGGCCAAGTGCAGACGCGCCCCGTCTGCCAGTGACCCCGTCTTCCCCTCCACATGGCGTTTTTTGAGCGAGCCCTCTTGTGAGATCCCCAGCCAGTCCGGCACGAGATTTCCGGCGTAGAACAGTGGCGGCTCATCGGGAGCAAGCTGACGGGCAAGCGCATGGTGCGAGAGAAAGTTCACGGGACATTGTACCCTCCTCCCCCGCCCCTCCTCCCAATCCTGGGAGGAGGGGGAGAGAGGGGAGATTATGCAGAGGCGCTGTAAGAGGCGCTGTAATTAGAGAGACTCCCCTTCCCCAACCTGCCTCCGCAGGGTTGGGAGGAGGGGCGGGGGAGGAGGGCATTGCAGAGCCCTACCTCTGCGCGATAGACTCTAAGGCTGTGAGCGAAGAAATTACCGTCGAAACCGAGCTGGTCACTCTCCAGCCCAAGATCCACCGCCGCATCCCCGAGTGGCTGACCATTAAAGTCCCCCGTGCCAAAGACATTGGTAAGGTCGAGGGGCTCATGCGCTCGTCGCGCTTGGTGACCGTCTGTGAAGAAGCACGCTGCCCGAATCTTGGCGAGTGCTGGAGCAAGGGAACGGCGACGTTCATGATCATGGGCGACACCTGCACCCGATCCTGCCGCTTCTGCTCCATTAAGACAGGCCGGGGCGAGCCGCTCGACCCTCAGGAGCCGCAGCGCCTCGCAGATGCCGCCAAAGAGCTGAACTTAAAGCACGTGGTTGTCACGTCGGTGAACCGTGATGAGATTTTGGACGGCGGTGCCTCCCACTTTGCCGCCGTGATTGCCGCTCTCCGAGAAGCGCTTCCCGAGACCAGTATTGAAGTTCTCACGCCGGATTTCCGAGGACGAAAGTTCGCGATTCAGGCGGTCTGTGATGCCCATCCCGATGTCTTTAACCACAACACCGAGACCGTACCACGCCTCTACCGAACCGTCCGTCCTCAGGCCAAGTACGAGCGGTCTCTGGACTTCCTACGCACCGTCAAAGAGCTAGCTCCCACGATCTACACAAAATCAGGGATCATGCTGGGGCTCGGCGAGACCGAAGAAGAGATCATGCAGGTTCTCTCAGACTGGAAAGATGCGGGCGTGGATGCCGTGACCCTGGGGCAGTACCTCAAGCCCGGCAAGGGCTATTTAGACGTGGTCGAGTATGTCCACCCCACGCGTTTTGAGCACTACAAAAAAGTCGCTGAAGACATGGGCTTTCTTTATGTTGCCTCCGGGCCGTTCGTGCGCTCGTCGTACAACGCCATTGACTTTCGCCAGAAGTATCTCGAAGGCGGCATGCCTCCTCCACGCCCGGCCACACCCGGTGTGCGCCGCCTGACACAGCCTCTGGCGGTGCTCTGAGATAAGACTCCCGTGAGACGCGTCGGGGCCGCTGCCAATGGGCTTATTGCCTTTGCGGTTGCCATCGCCCCCCCGCTCGCGTTTGTCCGCTGGAGCGGGTCGCAGGTCCAGAGACGCCTCGACGAGCAGCTTGCCGCCAGCAAACCCCTCATCGAGCTAGAGGCCTCTGCGGTTTTGGAGCGCCCGGTGCGAATCGGCAAGCTCACCCCAGAGCTGAGTATAGCCACTCTCCAAGCAGCTCTTCAGCGGGAGGTGATTACCGTTGAAGCGGAAGATATCGAGCTGGGCTGCCGTCCTGATGAGAGACGCTGGGCGGGCCAAGACTGGCTCCTGCGCGTGCCAAAAGTCAGCGCACAGCTCTCCCCTACGGCCCTCCAAGCCGGAACTTTCAACGAAAATGGGCTCCGTGAGGTGACTGTCGAGCGGCCTGAGGTACTGATTTTCCGTACTCCTGAGGGCAAGCTTAGTGTTGAGAGCTTTCTTCCTAAGCCCAAAACGCCGCCCGACTTAACGCAGCCCGCGTTCCAGACCTTTGTTAAGCTCCGTGGGGCTCAGCTAAGATTCCGCGACTTCGCCAGCCTGCGTGCGCCAGGGAAACTTGAAGAGAATCGCCTAGAGGGCCTGGATGCTACCGTAGATCTTATGGGCTCGCGCACGGTTCGGTTTATTGCCAGGTGCTTCCCTGCTGGCCTGACAAAGAGCCGTCTCTCGGGGCCACTGGAGCTCGAAGGGACAGTTCGGCGCGGCGAGCCCGGCCCACGCAATGATAGCCCAAAAGCAAACCAGCCCTTGCTCGGCCTTGTTGCGACGGTCCGCAATGCCGATATCCCCTACTGGCTCCGCTACACCATCAAGCCCCGCCCAGCAGCCACCCTCACACGTGGACGCGCAACCGCCCAAGTCGCGCTACTGCTCCGGGATGCCAAAGATCCCCAGCCGCTCATCCGTGCGGAGGCGCAGTTTTCAAGCGTGGATGTCCTGCTCCAGCAGCCCACGAAGACAGCCATTACCGACCTCACAGGGCAGGCGACCTATGATGGGAGCTTCCTAGCCGCTTCACTCCGTGGAAAAGCGCTTGGGGAGAGCTTTACGGCCAATGGAGCTCTTAGCGCCCTAGAGAGCCAGAGCCCACAAATCGCCGTGACAGTCACCATGCCGCGTGTGCCTATCGCAACGGGGATGAGGCTCTTTCCCAAGCTCAAGCTCCCCAGAGAGCTGCGCCTTGGGCCACTCGCCAGCCTAGAAGGAGCGACTCTTACGGGGACACTACAAAATCCCGCCGCTGTGGCCCGTGTCTCAGGAATCACGGCAAGCTGGCAGGGCTTGCCAACCGTGAAGGCTTCGGCGAGCCTGAGCTACCATCAGAACACGGTCGAGGCAAGCGCGATCACGGCACGCCTGGCGGGGGGAGGAACCCTCACAGGCCAAGGAAGCTATGCGATTAAGAGCCGCTCGGGGACGTTTGAGGCCCATTTGAGAGGCGCGGAGCTTACCCGCGTGGGGCTTCTTAAAGGGCTGAAGGCAGCTCCTTCGGGTAAGCTCTCCGCCGATCTACGGGGCACCATTCAAAAAGAGACGCTGAGCGCATCAGGGCTGGCTCAGGCCACGAAGCTCAGTATCGCGGGACTGAGCTTCCCGCACGCCAACGCCCGGCTTGCGCTCAATGGTAAGCGCTTCCAGGTGCTGGATGGGGCGCTCTCGGGAAATAGTGGGACGGTTCGTGTCGCCGGGTCGGGTGAGCTGGGAGGGGCCCTTGCGCTGGAAGCTCACCTTGTCGGTGCGGATCTTGGCAAGCTCACCGAAGCCTTTGGCCTTCCCGGTGCGGGAGGAACCCTCTCGGCCTCGGCCCAGCTCACGGGCACCGAAAAAGCGCCCCTCCTTCAGCTGCGCGATATCACGGTTCTCCAGCCCCGCTATCGCTTCGACAACCATGTCCTTGTCGCCGATGCCGCCCATGCGGAGCGTGCCAGCCTACGCCTCCTGCCTACGGGCCAGGTGCGGATTGAGCTTGACCCGATGCAGCCGCTACGTGTCGCACACTCCCCCGCCGTGGCGCTGGTCTATGGGACGATCACGGGGGCTAAAGATAGCGCTCAGCTCAATCTCACCGCAACCGCAGAAAATGTCGAGTTGGATGAGATTCTCGCGCAGCTCAGCGATGAGCCGGGGCGACATGCTCCTCCCACGCTCCAGAAGCTGCCGGGCTACCGCAAGCTTCTCAACGACCTAGAGTGGAGTGGTGTTCCCAAGCCGCCCGTGAGCGGTTTTGTGCGTACGGCCAAGGCCACGATCACCGGAGATGCAAAAGACCCGCAGATCTCCGGGGAGGCAACCCTAGGCCGCTTCTTAGTAACGGATTTTCCCATCGAAGGCGGAACCCTAGCGTTCAGTCAGGAAGCGGGCAACCTGCGGGTTCACTCTATCCAGCTTGCCACGGCCACGGGGACGCTGACGGGGGAGGCACAGCTTGGCGCAGACAAAAAGCTCTCGGGGATACTCGTCGCCAATAGTATTGATCTGGAGGCTCTCTCCTCGCTCAGTGGCTTGGTGGAAAAACAGCTTGGTATCACGGGGGCCGTCTCCGCCACACTGCGTCTTGCGGGCACCCAAGAGCGCCCCCTTCTGACCGCTCATCTTGCCGAAGCTCGCCCAATAGAAGTGGCAGGACTCCCCCTGACCGAACTCAATATCAGCGATATCCAGATCAGCCCCGAGATCGTGGAAGATGCCCCCCTGCGAGGCACCATTACCCTGCCTCAGGCAGCTCTGAAGCTGGGAGCAGGAGCGGCTACGCTTGCTCTCAGCGAGGTTCGCTACGATCTGGAGTCCCAGCAGCTCTCGGCCAGCATCGCAGTGACCGAGGCCAAGTTCCAGAAAATCGTGGAGGTGCTGCGCCATGCCCATCTCGAAGATACCCAGGAGGGCCGCGACTTTCTCAGCTCGCTCTATAACATCCCCACGACCATCAATACGACAGCAAGCCTCACGGGTACTCTCTCGACTCGGATCACCCCCACTGGGCCTAGAGACCGTCGTGCGAGCCTGCGGCTTACCACAAGTGAGCTAACGGTTCAGCCCGAGGGGAGTAAGACAGCCGTAACGGGACAGCTCACCGCCCGCGCAACGCTTACAGATGAGCGCCTGAGCTTGGACTCCGCCACCCTGAACTTAGCAGATGCGAAGGACGACGAGCCCATGATCCTGCGCCTGCTCCCCCGCCCCGACCGCGACCCCAAGACCGGTGAGATGGTCACGGCCAAGAGCTGGCTCCGCTTGCCCTACAGCAAAGACGAGCCCTTGGAGTACCATCTGACACTGGATACTAACGCGATCCCACTGGATCTGGTCAAGGCACTTGTGCCAAAGGCGATTCCCGTGCCCATCCAAGGGAAAGCCTCCGCAACCCTCTCGGCAGATGGCACGGCGAGCACGCCTCGTATCACCGCCTCGTTTTTTGGAGATAACCTCCTGCTGGGTGAGACAACCGGGAGCACCGATACGTTCAATGTCCCCCCACTGACTCTAGACCAGTTCCGGTTCCAGGTAGAGCTTGTCGGTCTTAACAAGACGGAGTGGAGCATTGCTCTCTCCGATGGTCGTGTGGCACACAACAAAGAAGTCCTGACGTTTTCGGGGACGCTACCCTACGACCCGATCAATAGCCGAATCGCGGCCAACCGCCCGATCAACCTTCAGACCACCATTGATGATGGCACGGGTATCACTTTGGAGACACTCGCGCAGTACTTCAAAACCAACTCTACCCAGCTAGCAGGGACAATCCGAGGGGGCATCCAGGTCACGGGTAGCCTCAATGAGCCCCGCTTGGGAGGAAAGCTGACTCTGAGTGACTCTTCCATACGCTTTCCCAACCCCACCAAGCCAACAAACCGCGAGGTTCTCAACCCGATCCAGCACCTGGATATCGTCGCGGAGTTTGTGGGCAAGGAGATTCGCTTCCCTCGGGCGGAGCTGGTTCTGACAGGCATTCCTCCTGTCCCAAAACAAGAGCGTGGTAAGCCTGTCGTGCTAGAAGCGCTTACCAAGGTCGCCCGCGCAGGCACACTAGCGCTCGAGCCGGGTTCCGTGATCCGCCTGGAGAACCTGGAGGACTTTACCCGCCTCTTTGTGCGCAAGGAGGAGATCGAGGCCCCCCCCAAGCTACGGGGCGAGTTCGATCTCAAAGCTCGCTTCACAGACTTCCAGATCGATGCCGACAATGCCACCGCCCTCCTGATGAGCCAGAGCATAACTCGTAAAATCGGAGGCGGGCTTGAAGAGGCGCTCAAGGGCAAGGTCAACGGTCAGCTCACCATCAAAGGGCCACTTTTAACGCCCACGATTGCCACGACGGCAACCGGGAAACTGCGCCTGGAGGACCTCACGTTCCGCACCCCAAAGCGTCAGCTCCCTGAGACCGCTGAGAACCAGGCACTGGCCTTTAACCCACGCTTTGCCATCGCCCTAGAGACAACCACCGATGCCCGGCTTGTCAACCCCGATCGCCTGGCGGGCTTTGAGTTTAAAGGCAACGGGGGAGTGACCATCTCCGGCGATCTGGCGGCCCCCAAGATCGAGGGGATTCTTGTTCCGACCGGAGGCTACTACCAATACCCGCTCTCACGCTTTACGGTTCAGCGTGGCGGGGAGATTCGCCTGACGTATGCCAAGCGCTTCGAGGCGGGGCAAGATGCGCTCCAGCTCGACATTCGCATGCAAGATGTCGTGGCGGAGGGAAAAGTTCTTGTCAGCGCATCGTCGGTGAAGTCCTCGCAGAGCTCTCCCACACTCTTTGATCCTAACCGGGCCAGCAACCAGATTCCCGATAGCCTCGTTGGGAGACGCATTACGGTCACGGCGCGCTTCAATGGGCTCATTCGGATGGGCGATTCCACACGCGACTCTAGCCGGACGCAGACAAACCCCATTCGCCTCTCTTCCGACACAGAGCTAAGTGAGTTTGCCCTTCTGTCCCTAATCGTTCCCTACCAGATGCTCACTCAGTTCGTCGGCAGTAACTCCCAGCAGGCACTTAAAGACAGCTTTAATATGCTGGGAAGTGGTCTGACGGGGACGCTCTTCACCCCGTTTACCGACCAGGTCAGCAAGTTCTTCGGGCTGGATAACTTCTCCGTGGACTACAGTCTTGGCGGGCTGGCAAACTTCTATCTGATCCGTCGCCTCCCGGAGCCCTTTGATAAAGTCACTCTGGAGGTGCGGCGCTCACTCCAGACCCGCACCGGTGGCGTGCTCCTGCCACAGTTCTACAGCCTAAACTACGAGATCGGTCAGCTCCGTCGTGGGAGCCGTCTTCAGCTGGGTGCGTCCACGAATGAGCAGCGTGATAACCAGCTCTTTCTTCGAGGGACCCTGCGCTATTGAGCCCGTGGAAAAACCAGCTCAGGCAAAACCCTGAAACGTTTGTCAGGCACAACTGTCTACCGAGGTGGCATTGTGGGTAGTACAGAAGGGCATTCAACCAGCGCAGATGATCGTGGCCTAAGCTTTGATCAGATCCGGGATAAGTATCAGCTTCGCATCTACAACCTAATTTTGCGCATGATCGGCCCGGAGAACCCAGAGGATGCGGAAGACCTTACGGTGGAGACCTTCACCAATGCCTGGAAGGCGTGGAGTAAGTTTCGCCGCGATGCTCAAGTCTACACATGGCTCTACCAGATCGCCTGTAATCTTTGCAAGAACTGGTACAAGCAGCGGGGCCGTCAGCGTGAGCGCGAAGGCTACTCTCTGGATGAGACACGCGAGAGTGAGTCCGGAGAGCTCTCTCGGGAGATCGCCGACTGGCGCAGTGCCCCTGAGAAGCTACTCTTGGAGACAGAGTTTGGGCAGAAGATAAAAGAGGCGGTGGAGGCACTCCCTCCCGAGTACCGTGAGGTGCTCATTCTAGACCTCTGGGAAGACCTGCCCTACGAGGAGATTGCGACAATTTTGGGCCTCTCGGTGCCTGCGGTCAAGACCCGCTTGCACCGTGCCCGTAATAAAGTACGTCAGCGACTTGAGCCCTACTACCGGGGATGGCTCGGTCGCCAAGGACAAGGTTAGAAGGTTAGGAGTTTTTTTCGTCATGTGGTTCAAACTAGGGATGAGTGTCGCCGCACTCAGTGTGGCTGTCGTGGCAGTGGCACAAGAAAACCGCCCTATCGCGGAAATTCAGATTCTTGGCAGAGAGAAAACCAATGAGACGGTTCCCACTCTGGCACTTAATCCCATCTTTAAAGTGGGGTCGCCGTTTAAATATAAGGGTCTTGACGATGCCAAGAAGGCGCTGTTAGAGACAGGCCTCTACTCAACCGTCACCGCGCGCTTTGAGGAGCTACCTGATAGCCGTATCCGGCTTACCTTCACGGTCACCGAAAATCCGGTAGTTGATGTCATCACGTTTACGGGCAACAAAGTTCTCTCCAATGACAAGCTCTTAGCCCTGATGCAGGTCAAACCGGGCAATGTCCTTAATCAGAAGCTTCTTGCTAAAGATATCAATGCGCTCCCTAAGCTCTACCAGGAGAAAGGCTACACTGCGCTCGTTGTGCTGGATGAAGTCTTATTCGATCCCAAGACGCGCACCCTCACGATTCCTATCATGGAGACGGTTGTCGAGGCGATTGACTTTCAGGGAGTGACCAAGACCAAGAAATACGTTCTGTCACGGGAGCTTCGCACGAAGATCGGACAGCCCTACAACGCCAACTTGCTCCAAGAGGACCTCTCGCGGCTCATGCGACTGAATATCTTTCTCGATGCCGTGACGAACGCCGAGCCTGGAAGTGATCTGGACAAGACCAAGGTGACGATTGCCGTTCAAGAGCAGCGGACGGGCCAGGTTGGTGTGTCCGTCGGCTACTCACCTCGCCAGCGCTTGATCGGCACAGTCAGCTTAAACGAGCAAAACTACCAGGGCAAGGGCCAGGGCCTTGATCTTCAGTGGTCGGTGGCAGGCGGCATCTCACGCAACTCTTACGAGCTCGGCTTCACTGAGCCTTGGCTTGACAAGCAAAACACCACCATGAGTGTCAACCTCTACGACCGCTTCGCGTTTCGTTTCAACCGCATTCTCTCCTCCAACTTTACCAATGACCAGTCAAACAATCAGTACTTTGAGGAGCGTAAGGGAACCGGCTTTAACCTCTCTCGCCCTCTGACCAAAGACCGTTTCACGCGTGCTTTTGCGGGAGTTCGTGCTGAGGGGGTGCAGGCCAACAACCTTCAGCAAAACTACGATGCCCTCAGTGATGAAGATATTAGAAACCTGCGTGGCTCGCTGGTACAAAACGGTCGCATCTCCGCATTTAGCTTTGGAATGATCTCCAACCCGACAGACAACCAGCAGGACCCAAGCCGTGGCTACTTTATCTCGCCCACGATCGAGATCGGTAGCTCACGGTTTAACTATGAGAAACCAAGACTCAACCCCAATTTTGGCGCAACGGGTGAGCCTCGCCTGCTCATTGACAACCGTAATCAGAACGGCGCCTTTGCCAAGTACACGCTTGATGCACGAAACTACCTCTCCCTCAATGGCCGCCGTACCGCCAATAACCTGCGCGAGGGCAAACGCGTGCTAGCAACTCGACTTCTGGCAGGGATTGCGACAGGCAATATCGCCTTCTCCGAACAGTTTTTTATGGGCGGCGCAGACAACTTGCGCGGCTTCTTCGATGATCGTTTCTGGGGAAATAAAATGCTCTTGCTCTCCAATGAGCTGCGTATTCCCTTTGACAAACAAAACCAGCTTGGCGGAGTCCTGTTCATGGATATCGGTCATGCATGGGGCGCAGCGGATGTTAACCAGGAAAATATCGCAGGGTTTGGGCAACAAAAAACCTTCCGTCCACGCACAAGCCTTGGGTTGGGTATTCGTGTCAGGACTCCCGTTGGCCCCGTTCGCCTTGACTACGGCTTTGGCGATGGTGCCGCCCGAAGCCACTTCTCCATTGGTCAAGCCTTCTAAAATATCCGATTCAAGAAAGAGAAACTTTTTCCGATGATCTCGCTCCAATACCGCATGCGTACCGTGCGTTTTCTAGCGCCTCTTGCCCTCTCCCTGCTTGGGGGAGTGGTACTTCCTCTCGTCACCCCCACACCGGCTCATGCTCAGCAGCAGTTCGGCATCGTAGATTTCCAGTCCTGTGCGGCTCAGTCCAAGCTCAAAAAAGACCTAGATAGCCAGTTTGATGTCTTTCGCAAGGTTATGGCAGGAGTCTTCAATAAACTCAAGGAAGGAAATGTAATTTTCTTGAGCAAACCGGAGATGGTCGAGCTTTCTGCGATCTACGAAAAAGGCGATAAGGCAACGGCGGCAGAGAGCACTCGTGCGACAGATCTCTTGAAAAAAGCGGATCAGAGCGCTGGTACCCTCAACCGGCTCGCGGGGACACAAGGCACCCTTAAGGATACAGAGAAAAAAGAGCTAGAGCGCCTCAGTAATCTTCAGAACGAGGGAATCACTCTCCTCAACGAAATTGGGGCCGAGCTAGAGCGTCGCATCAAAGAAAGAGGTGATTCGTTTGAGGATCAGCTCGAGAAGGCTGTCAAAGAGGCGGTGAAGAAAGTCGCGCAGGAAAAGAATCTCGCAATGGTCTTCAACTCCAATATCGTGATCTATGCGTCCACGGACATCACGGACGATGTGGTTAAGATCCTCCAGAAGTAGCACCATCGCTCTGGTGGCTTTCGTGGGGTGCAGTAGCTTGTCTCCGAAGCCTACACCGTCACTAAAGCCCACCGAAGCCTTGGTTCGCCTAGATGTCCTGATGGCTCAACATCGGCTTTCGGCAGCTCTGCCCAAGATGCCCTCGTCACAGCCGCTCTCGCAGGAACAGGCGGCGGATCCGTCTCTTCTCAAAGAGCAGCTTCTGGCACAGACATCCGGGTGGGACGTGGCACAGAGACGTCGTTTGGCGGGCCGTGATGCCCTTATGGGTGCTGATCAGGTAGGCATCCAGGAGTTTGGGGAACGTCTACAGCGGCGGCAAGCACGTCTTTTGGAGATCAGTAAGGCGCAGATTGAGGCACAGGAGCAGCTCTTGGTCGCAGGTAAGGCACAGGAAGACCGTGAAGAGGCCCAGAGATCTATCGTAGAGCAGCTCAATCTCTTGAAGGATGACATCTTTTTGGCACAGACCCAATATCAAGTTGCACAGGCACTCGCAAGCCCGGAGAACAACACGCTCCTAGTACGCGACGAGCCAGAGAAAGTAGCAGCCGAGGTGGAACGCCTTAAGAAGGCAGGGCTCCGTGCCGAAATACAGGTTGACCAGGCCACACAAATACGACGGGCCAAAGTTCTCTGGGCAGAGGGTGCCCCCCCTCGGAACCCACGGGTGCTCTATGCTGCCTCGCGAGATGTCCTGAAAGTCCTTTGTGACCAGATGTCGGCGCGGGTTGCTCAAGTCGAAGCGAAGGCGGAAGAGAAACGCAAGCAGAGCGCTCAAGAGCGTGATGAAGAGGTTCGTCGCCGCGTGGCACAGCGCCTAGAGGGAATTAAAAGCCGCGATGAGACGTTCTTGTTACGCTTGGATCAGGAAGAAAACCTGAGCCGTATTCTTCTGGCCGAGGAGCTGCCCACGCGACGGGCGGTGGGAAAGCGACCTAGTGCGACGATACGCCCTCCTCAAGCGGCGATCTTGCCTATCAAGCCGACGGTACAAACACTAAGAAAAAAAGAAGAGAGTGCAACCTCCCCGCTTGAGGCAGAGCTACGGGCGGTGGTCTTAGATGTGGCCCAGCGCCGACGGATTCAGGTGTCTTTTACCCCGCGGCCCGGTTTACCCGACCGCACGATGGAGTTTGCAAATTGGATAAAGGTAAGCTTGTGATGAAAGAGCAACGTCCCCGAACGGCGGCTGAGATTGCGGAAGTGGTACAGGGAAACCTCTACGGCGATCCGGCGACCGTGATCTGCGGAATTGCGTCTATAGAAGAGGCACGCTCGGGTGACATTACGTTTGCAGAGAGCACGCGCTTTCTGGAGACGGCTCAGCGCTCGATGGCCTCCGCAATCCTTGCCCCTCTCTCCGCCGTATCCTCTGGCGATTCCAAGGTCGTCATCGGTGTTGAAAACCCACGCCTTGCCTTTGTCCAGCTTCTGGATCTCTTTGCCCCCGAGGTCTATGCCACACGTGGCGTCCACCCAACGGCAGTGATTGGGAGCGACCTACAGCACGGTGAGCTGGTTTCCATTGGAGCCCAATCCGTAATCGGCGAGAACGTCAAGTTGGGTAAAAACGTGACCATTCACCCGCTCTGCTACATCGGTGACAATGTGGAGATTGGCAACGACACGGTCATTTTCCCCCATGTTACGTTGCTCCATGGAACTCGGATTGGTAGCCGCACGATTATCCACTCCGGAACCGTGATAGGCGCAGATGGTTTCGGCTACATGATGGTAGGAGGGCAGCACCGGAAAGTGCCCCAGATCGGCACCGTTCTGATCGGGGATGACGTGGAAATTGGCGCAAACTGCACCATAGACCGCGCCAAGACCGGTGTCACCAGTATCGGCGAGGGCAGCAAGCTGGACAACTTGGTTCATATCGCCCATAACTGTCAGATCGGCAAGCACTGCCTGATCGTTGCGCAAGTGGGCCTCGCAGGCGGTGTCCACGTTGGCGACTACTCGGTCTTTGCGGGACAGTCGGGCGCCGTGGAGCAAGCCCATATTGGGGCCCGCTCTGTGGTGGCAGGCCGTGGTGTGGTGGTCGGTAACCTCCCGGAGGGCTCGTTTGTCTCTGGCTTCCCAGCGCGTCCCCATAAAGAGATGATGCGCCAGCAAGCGGCTCAGGCCCGCGTGCCCGATCTCCTCAAGAAGATGCGTGAGCTAGAGAAGCGTCTCGGTGAGCTAGAAAAAGAAAGACCCTCCGCTTAAACAAGCGGAGGGCTTTTCCAATCGGGGCGACACGATTCGAACGTGCGACCTTCTGAACCCCATTCAGACGCGCTACCAAGCTGCGCCACGCCCCGAGGGCCGCTCTCATCAAGCGGCAAGGGGAATCTTATCACCTTCACTCACAGGCCGCAACCATTTAGCCACTTTCTGCGTTAAGAATTCCGTGCAAGAAAAATCCGTCCTCTCCCAGCTCTTCCCGCAGCCCACGGGTAAGAACGCCTACGAAGACTTCGTCCGCGCCGCCGAGCTTCTGAAAAGCAGCCCGCTCTGGGCCGAGGCGCAGCAGAAAAACACCCTCTCCAGCCGTCGGCGTGCACTCAGCGACCTGCCGGTTCGTCAGGCGCGTGCTCTGATTGATGCCGCGATGCTCAAGCCGCTCTCCTCCCCTATTCGTGAGATGACGCTCTCGACTACCTTTCCAGAGTTTACAGGTTTTCGTGACTGCGCCCGCCTGCTGGGTGCCGAGATGCATGTCTTGTTTTCGGAGGGGCGCACCGCCGCCGCTCTGGTGAGCTTTTCCCAAGGGCTTCGTCTTGGAAGCGCACCCAAGTCCATCGTGCTGATCGGCGGCTTGGTTGGGATCGCGATTGACGCGATTCTGCTTGCTCGTATCAAGATACACCTAGAGCAGCTCACCCCACGCGACTGCGACCGAGTGCAAGCCACGCTCCGCGAGCATGTCGAGGCAGATCGGGGCAACGCGGAGAAGGCACTCGCCGCTGAGATGCGCTTTATTGAGAGTTTGATTCCCCTGCTCGAAAAGAACCCCGTTGAGGCTCTCAGAGAACTCCTACCGGATGATGAGGAGACCCAACGTGAGCTACGAACCCGAGCAGAGGCGCTGCGCAACCAGCCGGGCGAGCAGAAACGCATCCTCAGTGCCTTCCTAGATAATGCCAGGGAGCATCAGCGACGCGCTCAAGTCTATCTGGCCGATCCGAGCCAGCTCCCTAAGGAACCAAAGCTTCCTGAAGGATCTCCTGAATCTGCTTTGGTCAATTTGGTCACCCCCGCCTATCCCCGTGCGGTTGAAAAATTTATACAAGATCGTATCCAGTGCCAGCTCCTCTACTGCCATGCAGCGATACGAAAGTACAGGTGGGAGTGGGAGAAACTGCCGGACTCCCTTGAGACGCTGAAGCTGGCAGAGTGGAGCCTCGATCCCTACACCCGCCAGCCCTTTCGCTACGAAAAGAAAGGCGAGAGCTATGAGCTTTTCAGTGTTGGACCGGTGGGTGAGGAGGGAAAAAGAGCCTCCGTACACCTGCCGTGGCGAAAAGATTGACGAAAGCACTATTTTTGCCTATAATATTTCCGGGTAGGCCGTAACCGTTGGAGACAATACCACGTTTATTCTAGGTACTACCTTGCAGGAGAAAGAGACTCTATGCCCACATTCACCTATACCGCCAGAGCGACCGATGGCAAATCACTGACCGGCACCAGTGAGGCCAGCAACCCCGCAGAGCTGCGACAGCGCCTGACGGAGCAAGGCTACTCCGTTCAAAAAGTAGCCCCCGCGAAAACCGTTAAGAAGAAAACCAAAGCACAGCTAAACGAGCCAACTTTTTTGGACAAGTTCCAGAAAGTCAAGCTCGATGACCTCTCGATCTTCTGTCGCCAGTTCTCTACCATGATTGATGCCGGTGTGTCTCTGGTACGCTGCCTAGACGTTCTCTCGGAGCAGTCGCAGTCCCCCAAGCTACGCCGAATTATCTTTGATCTGCGCGCCGAAGTCGAAGCCGGTAACATGCTCTCGAAGGCGATGAGCAAGTACCCCTCGGTGTTCTCCAACCTCTTTGTCGGTCTGATCCGCGCAGGAGAGGTCGGTGGTGTGCTGGAAGAGTCGCTACAGCGCCTCTCGATCTTCCTTGAAAAAGACGTCGAGCTGCGCCGCAAGGTGAAGTCAGCGATGACCTACCCCATCATTGTTTCAACCGTGGCTCTAGGCATCGTGATGTTCCTGACAATCTACATCGTCCCCCAGTTCTTGAAGATGTTTATTGACTTAGGACTCAAGGCTGAAGACTTCCCAGCCATGACCATGAGCCTCAAGATCTTCTCTGACTTTCTGGTTGAGAAGTGGTACATCATGCTCGGCTCCGTGGCCGTCACTGTCGTCGCCTTTAAGATGTTCACTCGCACCAAGTTTGGGCGGCGTGTGGCCGACCGCGCGAAGCTCAAGATCCCGGTCTTTGGTAAGCTGAATCATAAAGTGGCCCTCGCTCGCTTCTCCCGAACGCTCTCGACACTTCTGTCTTCGGGTGTGCCGATTCTCCAGGCGCTAGAAACCGTGGCGGGTACGGTCTCCAACGAGATCCTCTCCGACGCGATTCTCGATGCTCGTGCCCGTGTCCGAGAAGGAGATGTTATCTCTGAGCCACTGCGCAAGTCCAAGATGTTCCCCCCTATGGTCGTTCAGATGATCTCCATCGGACAAGAGTCAGGTTCTCTGGACACCATGCTCTCCAAGATCGCTGACTTCTACGACGGCGAAGTAGATGCGGCGATTACGTCCCTCACTGCCGCTATCGAGCCCGTGCTGATCGTTTTCCTAGGTTTCACGGTCGGCTACATCGTCATTGCGATGTTCCTGCCCCTCGTCGGCCTGATCCAGGGTCTCTCCGGCGACAACGGCGACGGCGACAAGTAAGTCTTTAAAAATAAAACGAACCCTGATGCGTGGCATCAGGGTTCGTTTTTTTGCCGTTTACCCGATAATATGCTGTGATGGATTTTCCTTGGCCCGAACTGGTAGATGGTATTTGGTACACCATTGCCTTTATGTATGGAGCCATTGTTGGCTCCTTCCTCAATGTGGTGATCTACCGGCTCCCCTTGGGCAAGCATCTCTCAAAGCCTGCGAGCCACTGTCCCAACTGCAACCACTTGATCACATTCTGGGAAAACGTCCCTCTGCTCTCGTTTCTCTCTTTACGAGCACGCTGTAGCGACTGCAAGCAGCCCATTTCCTGGCGCTATTTTTGTGTCGAGCTTTTCACCGCTTGCTTCTGGGCACTGCTCTACCATAGCATTGTCCTTCCCTACCAGCCGCTCACCACGATCAACTTCGTGATGACCGCTCTGGTCGCCGCTGTGCTGATCGCCTTAGTCTTTATTGACCTGGATCACTTTCTTGCCCCAGATGAGCTCACGGGAATTGCTCTGGCGCTGGGAATTGGGCGCGATATTGTCTGTGGCGTGGTCGCCGCGCAACAGGGGAGCTGGGAGGCGTTCCGAGAGAACTATCTCTACTTTGGCTGGCTTCCCCTCTCCCTTGCTGGAGCGGCGTGCTACGGCGGCTTGCTCTTTCTGGTCTCCTTTTTCGGGTTTATCACCTATGCCCGCACACCTGGAGAGCCACTCTTGGCCGTCGTACGCCGCTTTTTCACCTCGGAGGTAGCTCCCAGTACCGAGAGCGGTATGGCGGTTGTCGGGCCAGAAATCTCGGAGCCACCGACGACAGATGCCCCACCGCGCCTCGCTTTCTCCCCCGCCTTTTTGTGTACTCTCTCCATGCTCGCCATGCTGCCACTGATGCGAGTCTACGGCACGCTGTTCTTGCTACTCCCGATGACCGCGTTTTTCTTTATCACACGCCGCAGTGACGAAACCCCGCAGCAGACACTCGCCCGCTTCTGTCGCTCCGATGATCTGGGGCTTCCCGCATCTGCCAGTGCGGAGATTGAGGCAGCAGCGGCGGAAGCGAGCGAGTTTGCCCAGGAGGCAGAGACAGGCCAGCACGGCGCGATGGGCCTTGGCGATGTCAAGCTGGCCCTTGGTTTAGGAGCAATTCTAGGGCCTGTTCTGGGTCTGCTCTCACTGATGGTAGCCACCCTCTTGGGAACGTTCGTCGGAGCGGGGCTTGCACTGGCGCGGGGGCGTAGCCTAAAGTTCGGGATTCCCTTTGTCCCGTTCATGGCAGCGGGCGCGATGCTCGCCATGTGCTTTGGCCCGGCCCTGATGGAGTCGTACCGTCAGTACACAAACCCCGAAAAAGCGGACACGCTCCGCTTGGATATCCGCCACCCCAAAGCCCGTCGTCGCCTCGGCCTCCCGCCCCTCAAACCCGGCCAGTAGCAAAAATTGCTTTCTGTCGAAAATTCCACCGAAGGCGCGGCGGAACGCCCCAAAACGGTGGTGGATCTATTTGCGGCTCTCTAGCTCTTCCCAGCGGGCGTAGAGGCGCTCGACGGTGGCTTTGGCGGTGGGTAGCTCCTTGGCCCAGAGGCGCTGGAGCTCGGCGGCGTTGGTGGCGATCTCGGGAGCGGCCATCCGGGCCTCGATCTCGCTGACTTTCTCCTCGGCGGCGTGGATGGTCTCTTCGATCTTGGAGAGCTCCCGGCGCTCGGCGGTGCTGAGGGCACGGAGCGGCGCGACGGGAGCGCTCGGGGCGGCAGCTTTCGGTGCTTTAGGAGCGGCAGTCGGTGCTGTTCGTCGGCGACGGTGCTCTGTCCACTGGGTAAAGTCCGCGTAGAAGGTCGGCTCGCCCTCGCCGAGAACCAGCACCTGGTTACAGACTTTATCGAGAATAAATCGGTCGTGGCTCACCAGAATCAGCGCTCCGGGGAAGCTCTCCATGCCCTCTTCCAGCGAGCCCAGAGAGGCGAGGTCCAGGTCGTTGGTCGGCTCATCGAGCACCAGCAAGTCAGCGGGCTGGAGCATGAGCTTGGCAATCGCCAGACGCGCCTGCTCGCCACCGGAGAGTGTCCCGACTTTCGAGCCAAGCTGATCCTCACGGAAGCCGAACTTCTTGGCCCAGCCCGTGACATGGATCGTGCTATTTCGGTAGCTGATCGTGTCCGAGGCCGGAGCGAGGGCATTGCGCAGCGTGACATTAAAGTCTAAGTTGTCGCGGTTCTGGGAGAAAAAGACCGTGCGCAGGCCATCGGCCCGCTTGACCGTCCCAGTGTCGGCTTCCAGCGTCCCCAAAAGCAGGCGCAGAAGGGTCGTCTTACCGCTGCCATTTAATCCTACCAGCCCCAGCTTGAGCCCAGGCGTCAGAGTCAGATCAAGGCCAGCAAAAAGCTCACGTCCCCCCAGTGTCTTCGAGAGGTTCTTCGCGACCAGAAGCTCCTTGGTCTGCCGCCCTGACGCGCTAAACCCGCTCTCCATGGCGAGTTTTTCCGCGTTGCGCCGCTTGACCGAGTCTAGCTCTGCAAAGACCTCACCCGCATCCTCGATACGCCCCTTCGCCTTGGTCGAGCGTGCCCGTGCGCCCCGTCGCAGCCACGCCAGCTCCACTTTCGCCGTAGACTCCAGCGAGTCTTGCTTGCGGCCCTGTGCTAAGAGATAGGCGGCTTTGGCTTCCAGATACTCGGAGTAGCCACCTTTCACACTGAGATACCCCTCGGCATAGGCCGAGTTGAGATCCATGAGCTTGGTGGTCGTGTTTTCCAGGAAGTAGCGGTCGTGGGTAATCACCACAAAGGCAAACGGCGGGTTCTCCAGAATCTCTTCCAGCCACTCGACTCCTTGAAGATCTAAGTGGTTGGTCGGCTCATCCAAAAACAAGACATCGGGCTCTTTAAGAAGCTGCTGTGCGATGGCGAGGCGCTTCTTCCACCCTCCCGAGAGCTGGGCCGCTTTTTGATTTCGATCGGCGAAGTCGCACTGGGCCAGCGCGATCTCCACGTGCATCACTTTTTCCGTCTCGTCGAGTGTCGTGCCATCGAGTGCGGCAAACAGCGCCTGCTCCACGGTCTGATCGCCCTCAAAGGCTTCGTCCTGGGCCACGTAGCCCACCTGCAAGCCCCGGCGCATGGAGACCGTCCCACCGCTCAGATCTCCGATCCCTGCCAGTGCCTTGAGCATCGTGGACTTGCCCGCGCCATTTGGCCCGATCAGTCCAAGTCGCTCCGTGTCCTCAATCCCAAAGGTGAGCCCCGTGAAGAGCGTCCGCCCCCCACTCCGTGCCTCAATTCCCTGCGCCGATAAAAGTGTTGCCATACCAAATCGGTAGTGTATCGTACTTTCGTCAGGCGGTAGAATAGAGCCGATGACCTCCGAACGAATTCAGGACGCCCTAGATGTGCGCCAGCGGGCCTATGCGCCGTACTCGAACTACTTTGTCGGGGCGGCGATTATGACCGATGCGGGCGTGTTTGTGGGCTGCAATGTGGAGAACGCGAGCTATGGGCTCTGCAACTGCGCGGAGCGGACGGCGGTATTCTCTGCCGTCGCTGCGGGAGCGAAAAATATCACGGCGGTCGTCGTCGCCACCCGCGATGGAGGCTCACCGTGTGGTGCCTGTCGCCAGGTGCTCGCTGAGTTCGCCGAGGCGGACTGCCCGGTGCTTTGTGTGAATGAAAGTGGCATCATAACCCTTGAAACGACGGTGGGGGCGCTCCTGCCCCATGCCTTTACCCCACGGAACCTGACGCGCTAGTGCGGCGTCCCAGATAACAATAGTATGCAGTTTCTTCCTCATC
>NZ_CBAYMC010000047.1:0-21109 GCF_964826245.1 Armatimonas sp.
AGCCGCACTCTCCGGGCTGCCCGCATAGGCTTTCGGATAGAGTGGGCGCTGGGCCATCATCGCCTCACGCACCTCATCGGAATCTTGTGGAGAGATAGTCTTGATCCATGCCATAATAATCTACATTGTACCGATTTAACGGCGGGCCAGAGGCGTATCTGGTAGAATGTGAAACGTCAAAAACCCGTGGATAACTTATTTAAGCTCCTCCTGGCCCTCTTGCTTGTCTTTTTGACCGCCTTTTTTGTGGCGGCAGAGCTGGCTCTTGTTAAAGTTCGTACCACCCGCTTGGACGAGCTGGCGACGCGTAAAGTATTCGGTGCTGAGCGTGCCCTAGAGGCCTCGCGCCATATCTCCCACTATCTTCATGCCACGAAGTTTGGTGTCATGGTCTGCGCCGTGGTACTCGGTAGCGTGGGACACGATGTGGTGCATGGGTTTCTGGGCCCCGTTCTACATAGCGTTCCCGATTGGGTTTCTACCGTACTGATCATGGTGATCGTGACCCTCGTGGAGTTTGTGCTAGGCGAGCTGGTGCCCACGACGATGGCGATCAAAGACGCAGAGAAGATCCTTCTGGCGACCATCGTCCCGCTGGATATTTTCTACCGTGTCTGTAAGCACCCTCTGGCGGCGATGGGCAAGCTGTCCTCACTGATCCTGCGGCCTTTTGGCTACAAAACCGACCATAGCGACGAAGAGAGTATCTCGGAGGCGGAGATTCGCTTGATCGTGGAGCAGAGCGGCGAGGGCGGCGCTCTGGGGGAAGAGGAAGTGGGGCTGGTGCATCGCGTGCTGGACTTTGCCCACCGGCAGGCCAAAGAGATCATGGTTCCCAGACCCGATATCGTCTTTCTTTCCACCGACAAGCCACTGGCGGAAAATCGAAAAATTGCGGAGAACTCGGGCTACACGCGCTTCCCGCTCTGTGAAGAGGGCTCCACCGACGAGATTATCGGGATGATCCACATTCGGGACCTGCTACGCTTTAAAAGTGGTGATCTTCTGAGCATTGTCATTGACTTGCCACGGGTTCCCGAGACCAAGCCCATTGACCAGCTCCTGCGCGAGCTTCAGCGCCAGCGCCAGCACATGGCCGTGGTGGTGGATGAGTTTGGCGGCACCGAGGGAATCGTCACGCTGGAAGACATCCTCGAAGAGATCGTGGGCGACATCATGGACGAGCGCGATCCCACGCGGCCAGAGATTGAGTCCGGCCCCGAGGGAACGTCGGTGGTGGACGGACGGATGCCCCTGGAGAAGCTAGAGCGTCTGCTGGAGCTTACCAGCCCAGAAGAAGAGCCCGAGGTCGAGACCGTGGGAGGGTGGGTGCTGACACAGACCAATGGCTCACCCCGTGTGGGGGATACTGTCGGCTACAGTAATGCCCAGCTCACCGTCGTCGAGATGACGGGTCGCCGCGTACGAAAAGTGCGTGTCAGTGTCCTGGTTCCCCAACGCACGGACTAAGACGAATTAGAGGTACAATAGAGGCCCATGGCACTCTCGCCCCAGCCCCTCCCCCCTGATGTTGAGCCGATGACTCCGGCAGAGCTGGTTGTGGAGCGTCAACCCACCAATGTTCGCTGGCTCGGCTTGCTGGTTCTCACTGCCTTGGCCGTTGCCCTGGGAACCAGCCTGACACTCCGAGGAGCCAACCAGGCAGATGAGGAGCAGCGCCAGTTTGGCCGAGAGCTACGCCTCCAGACCCAGATCACCCAGCTTTCCAGCCAGCTTCATGAGGCAGAACTCTGTCAGGCAGCCTACATCGGCACAGGCCGAGCGGACTATGCCACACAGTTCCGTCGCCTGCACACCACTCTCTCGTCGGTTGCCAATGACTTGACGGCTCCCCAAGACTTTGGAGCCCCGCGCGCGCAGCGCCTTAAGCAGCTTCCGTCCCAAGTAGATGCCTACCTAGATCGCCTCGAAAGTGCCGCCGCGCTCCGTGAGGCGGGACAGAGTAACCAGGCTCTCGCGGCCCTTGAAGAGATCACCCGTGAAGGGGATCGCCTTCAAAAAAGTGTCGCTCTTGTCGCCCGTGATAGCCAGAAGGCAAGTGACCGAAGTGAGCAGGCACATGAGCTGGAAAGCCAGAGATTGCGTGCGGAGGCGATTGTCCGGGCCACGCTCTTTGCACTCGTGCTTCTGCTGGGCTACTTACTCTTGCGTGTGGAGCGACGCTTTCAAGTGCAGCGCGTGAAGACCCTCCAGCGCGAGAACGAGCGCCTTCGGGAGCTCACCGAAGAAGATGGGCTCACGGGCCTGAGTAACCGTCGCGCCTTCGACAACCGGCTCGATATTGAGTGGCAGCGTGCCCAGCGCTACGGGCTTCCACTCTCGCTGGTGGTGCTGGATGTGGATCACTTCAAACAGTACAACGACTCTTTCGGGCACCAGGCAGGTGATGCCATCCTGCGACTCATGGCCAATGCTCTTGCACAAACCGCCCGCCTCTCCGACACCGTAGCCCGCTACGGGGGGGAGGAGTTTGCCCTCATCCTGCCTCACACCGATGCCGATGAAGCCATGGTAGTAGGAGAGCGACTGCGTGCCTTGCTCCTGCGCTCCGAGTGGCCGCATCGTGCCATTACCGCCAGTATCGGCGTGTCAACGATGAATAAAGAGAAGAAGACCTCTGCCGAGCTCGTTCACGAAGCCGACAGTGCGCTCTATGTGGCCAAAGGCAATGGCCGCAACCGAGTGATGCACTGGAACTCCCTCAAGAAATAGGGGTTACAGATAGCTTTTCGGGTAGACTATATCTCATGCACGAGCTCGGCAAATTGACGTCATGGGATGATGCACGTGGCTTTGGATTTATTACGCCCCTAAAGGGGGAAGGGCGTATCTTTGTCCATATCTCAGAGTTTCCCAGAGAGCGCCGCCCTGTAGGTGATGAGATGCTTCGCTACATACGTGCTATGGATGAGCGCGGACGTGCCAAGGCACTCCAGGTTGAGTTTCTCACGAGCTCCCACGAGCCTCATCTTTTCTACTGGACTCCAATAGCGATAGCCACCCTCGGTATCGCGTCAGTTTTCCTGATTGGCCTCGTCTTCGCGGGCTTCACTAAGCACCTCCCTCTTGCTATCCCCGTAGTCTACACTATTTTAAGTGTGATCACGTTTCAGCAGTACCTGATCGATAAAAAAGCGGCACAGAGCGACCGCTGGCGCATTCCTGAAAAACAGCTTCACCTTCTGAGTCTCCTCGGGGGCTGGCCTGGAGCCCTAGTCGCTCAGCAGGGGCTGCGACATAAGTCCCGGAAGACATCGTTCTTGATTCCCTTCTGTATTACCATCGGGCTAAACCTAGCTCCACTCGTGCTGTTTTTCTATTACCTCGGAAACTAGCCGCTCTTTTCTAGGCTTTAGACGCGCCATATTGCTACCAGTCGCTCCACAGATGCGGCAGCCGCTGGCGCAGGGAGGGAAGAGACACTTCCCTTTGCGGGGATGCTCTCAAGCGGCCAGCTTGCACTCAGAAACGCCTCACTCTCCAGTCGGATGCCACCGTCCCAGGCTTGTAGAGCCGCATCCAGCGCGGCAAACTCGGCAAAACCAGCACGCGGCCCGTAGATTAGCGGTGTCCCAGCGGCCATACACTCTCCCACGAGGCCATAGCCTGCCTTAGAGATCACGCAGTCCACCGATGCCACCAAATTCTCGTGCCGCACTGTCTCTCGGGCCAGCACCACCAGGTTGCGGGGCCAGGGCTTAGGCGGTGGAGTAAGCGTGTAGAACGTCCAGTCCGTAAAGCGCTCCAGGCTTGGCCACGGAAATGGCATCCCCCAGTTTCCCGCGTAGATCAAGGCGCTTCGTCCTCGTCCAAGCACACAGGCTTTCCCTACTCGCGCCACGAGGCCGACCGACTCTCGGCGAGGGAAGTAGGCCATTGGGAGCGCGAGCCTAGCTTCCAGCAGCAGCGTGGCCTGGGCATACTCCGCCTCCAGCTGCGCCACAATGGCCTCAAAGCCCGCGTACTCGGCGTAGATATCGGCCCAGGTAAAGTTGGCAATGCACACCGAGGGCACCCCCAGCGTGAGAGGAAACGAGGCGACATCGGTTACGACCAACCGCGCACCAATCGACTTGAGCCAAGCGATCTCGTCTGCGCGGCGTGCCTCGTTGCGCTGGTTCTGCGCCTCCCAGGCCGCCTTTGTCGCCACTTGATCCACCGTCATGGAGTCCGTCTGGAGGCAGCCGACATCGAAAGACTCAGGAATCAGCGTGAAGGAGCGCTTGACTTCCGCACGCCAGAACCACTCGGGAGCCACCGTCTTCACGTAGAGCGGAATCTCCTGAGGCAAGTCCCGCAAGATCGTCACCTCCCGCGCCGAGTGCCCCAGCCCATGCCCCGAAACATACGCCACAATCGCCATAGCCGCAAGCATACCTGATTGCCACTGGTGGGCCTCTCTGGTTGTCGTAATGAAGAGGCGGTGGGTCTGTTGGGCTAGCTACTTTTCGACCTCGACCGTGTCCCAGCGCTTGCCGTCTAGGCTACTGACTGTGATAACGGACATCCCCCGGAGATTTGCCCAGCGCCGGAGCAGAAAAGTGGTCTTGATCGGCTTGGCTTTCCTGAGATTCAGGCCAATGGCTTGGAGGGCCGCTTCGGGGGTGGGGAAGGCGGTGCGAAACTTGACCGTGGCGACCGTGGCCTTGCTCTTGGCAAAGCGGACATACCAGGCCGAGCGCTTCGTCCCGTACTCACGAAATGTCCCCCCTTCGCCAATACTCAGCGGCTTCCCAATGGCGGCATCCACCTGCCTGGGAGCCCTGCCAATCACCTGCTGGATCGAGAAGTCCTTGCACAGTGCAGGCAACGCAAGAAGGGATAGGGTCAAAACCAGGGCAAGTTTCGTTTTCATGGACGAATTGTACACCAAGTCCCACTTCTTTTGAGTACACTAGCACCATGTCGAATCCAAATGTGGTCTTGATCTGTGTGGATCAGTGGCGCGGGGATGCGCTGGGCTGCGAGGGCCACCCGACGGTGATGACGCCGCACCTGGATCAGCTCGCGGCAGAGGGAACGCGGTTTGCGAAAGCCTACGTTGCCACGCCTAGCTGCATCCCGGCGCGGGCGACGCTCTACACGGGGCTCTCGCAGATCAGCACGCGAAAAGTGGGCTACCGCGATGGCGTCCCGTTTGACTTCCCAGTGACCGTCGCCTCGGAGTTTACGAAAAATGGCTACCAGACTCAGGCCATCGGTAAGCTTCATGTCTTCCCCGAGCGCAGCCAGATCGGCTTTCAAAACGTCCTGCTCCACGACGGCTACCTGCACTTTGCCCGCAAGAAGCCGCGTGATGTGGGGCTGGTAGACGACTATCTTCCCTGGCTCCGCGAGAAGACCGGCGATCCACGCGCCGACTACTTCGACAATGGCGTAAACTGCAACTCCCAAGTCGCGCGGCCCTGGGACAAAGACGAAGCCTTGCACCCGTCGACGTGGATTGTGAGCGAGGCCCAGGACTTCTTGCGCCGCCGCGACACGCGCAAGCCGTTCTTTCTGTACTTGGGATTTCATCGCCCACACCCGCCCTACGATCCGCCACAGTGGGCCTTTGATCAGTATGTCCATGACCCCATGCCCGCCCCACCTGTGGGGGACTGGGCCGCGGAAGTTCTGGGGTCACTCGACGATAGCTGGCGCGCCGATCCGAGCGTGGCGAAGCTCTCACCGCGAGCCTTGCAGCGAGCACGGGCGGGCTACTTTGGACATATCTCGCACATTGACTTGCTCCTCAATCGCTTCTTCGAGACGCTGGCGGAGTACGGCCTGCGCCAAGACACCATCATCTGCTTTGTCTCCGACCACGGCGAGCTGCTGGGCGACCACAATGCCTTTCGCAAAGTCCTGCCCTACGAGGGAAGTGTCCGTGTCCCCTTTCTTTTGCAAGGCCCCGGAATCCCCCGCCAGACCGTGATCTCGGACGCCGTGGCGGAGCTGCGCGATGTGATGCCGACGCTTTTAGACGCCGCCGGGCTTGCGGTTCCTGAGGGGCTAGACGGCAAGAGCCTGCTCTCTGTGGCGCGGGGCGAGCAAGCCACCGTGCGGGAGTTTCTCCACGGGGAGCACACAGCGTTTGGGCAGAGTGTCCACTACCTCACCGATGGGAAAGAGAAGTACATCTGGTGGTCGGGGACGGGCCGGGAGCAGCGCTTTAACTTGGCATGCGATCCCCACGAGTGTCACGACCTAGGCCCAGACGATAGCTGGCGCGAGAGGCTCATTGCCACCCTCCAAGACCGCCCGGAGAGTTTTGTCGAGAACGGAGCGCTGGTCACGGGCCGCCCGGTGAACTCTCTGCTTCCTACTGCGTCGTAAACGGCATGAGAGAGCTACAACGTGAGTGGAGTGTGAAGGGCGCAAAGCGCACCGCAACTGTCGTGCTGCCCACCAAGACCGAGGGAGCACCGATTGTCTTTGGGTTTCATGGCCACGGCGGCAATGGAGGCAACTGCGCCCGGCGCTGGAACTTGCAAAAACTCTGGCCTGAGGCGATCTTTGTCTATCCCAATGGGCTGCCTACCAAGACTCCACGAGATCCTCAGGGCGGCAAGCCGGGCTGGATGATGTTTGGCGGCGGAGGTTTCCTTCCCAACCGGGACCTAGAGTTCTTCAATGCGATGCTGGAGACGGCGCGTCAAGAGTGGAAAGTGGACGAGAAGCAGCTCTACTGCACCGGGCACTCCAACGGCGGCGGCTTTACCTACTACCTCTGGGGTCAGAAACCCGAGCTCTTCGCAGCACTGGGTGTCGTGGCCGCAAGTGGGGAGCGCCTGATTCGCAGTGCCAAGCCCTGTCCTTTGATGCACATTGGAGCGAAAAACGATCCGATTGTGAAGTGGGAGGGCCAGCAAGCCGTAATTGATGCCGCAAAGAAAATCAATGGAAGCAAAGTTCCCGTTGAAGTGGTGATGCACGATGGGGGCCATGAGTACCCGAGCCTCGCCCCTGACAAAATCGTGCAGTTCTTTAAGAAACACCGTCGAGGCTAAAAAATGTGCTAAAATGCCGACGATTTGGCAGTGACTTCTAATGAGACTGATTTCCCGGCAGACGTAAGGACATTGATCCTCTCGCCGGAAGACTATCTGGCGGGTGGCATCAAAGTACTCCGCTTCCATCTAACCAACAGTGATGCACAGACGGCGCTGTATGTCAAGCTTACCTGCGAGACGAGCTGGCTTAGTGTCACCCCGCAAGAGGCCGCCCTCGCCCCCGGAGAAAAGCAGGCCATTGCGGTGACGGTTCAGATTGAAGGAGCCCGCACGCAGCTTCAGGCAGGCGGTGCCCCGGCAAGCCCGATTGCTCTCCAGTGCCAGCGCCTCGGAGGAGCCGGAACCTCGCCGCTCCCCCAGATGAGTGCCCGTGTCTACGTGCGTCTCCCCGTGGCGATCTGCCCCTCGTGTGAGAAAACACTCGATGCCGACCTCACCGACGGTGCGACGATCCCGGCGATCTGTCCGTACTGCTTCGAGCGCTTGCGCCCCTGCCCTATCTGCTCCACTCCCAATACATGGCGTGCCAAGCAGTGCATCGCCGACGAGTCGCATATCGTCCGAGGGCTTCGGGACTGGATCGCGTTGGGCGGTGACCCCAGCCACTTTGGCACCCGTGAGCCCGCTAGTATTGGACTCCCGCCCACACATGAAGGAGGGGGCCTCTCCCTTACCCGTCGCTGGTCGTACCCATCGGTGCCCCCGGCTCGTCGCGAGCAAGTCCTCTACTGGAGCGCTCCCGTCGCCGCGTATGGCCTCGTCGCCTCGACCGCTGCCACCACCGAAGGGGATGCCCATATCTTCGCCTTTCAGAGCGATACGGGTGCCCCTCTCTGGGACCCGTACCCGATCGCGGATCCCGTCTACCCGGAGCGCGGCGGGGTGACGATCAACGAGGGTAAGCTCTACGCCGCCACAGTCGAGGGCCTCCTGGTCTGCATGGATGTGCTGCGGGGTACGCGTCTCTGGGAGCGCACTCTGGAGGGCAAGGTCTATGGAGCTGCCGTGCCCTCCACGCCCGGCTCGCCGCTTCTCGTGCCCCTTGTCACCCCCGATGGTGGTGCGCTTGCCCAGGTAGCAGCTGAGCGTGGGGATGGGATCTGTATTACGCCACTGGATGGCCCAGTGATGACGGCTCCTGCGTTCATTCATGGGAAGATTCTGGTGCATGACGACAGCGGAACTCTGACCTGTGTCGAGCTCGAGACGGGCACAGTGCTCTGGCGCTCCCACGGCCTCGGGAAGTTCCAGGCAGCTCCGGTTGCCTTCGACGATAAAGTCTACTCCGCCACGGAGTCCGGCAAGGTCTTTGCCCACGCTCTCCAGACGGGCAAGGAGCTCTGGCAGGTAGAGGTCACCAACACCGCACTCTCGGGGACACCAGCTTGTGATGGGAGCCTACTCTACGTGCCCGCGGAAGACGGCATTCATCTGGTCAGTGCGGCGATGGGCCGTGCTGTGCGCCGCTACCCAACCCGCCGCCCCGTGCGCTCGTCGCCTGTGGTGATGGGGGGCTCACTGATCTTTGGTGTCACCGATGGCGAGATCTACGGAGCCTCATCGGGAAAGACCATGGAGCGCATCTACGAGACTGGAACCGTCGGTTCCCAGATCATCGCTGCCCCCGCCCTCGCCGATGGTGCAATATTTCTCACCGCCACCAACGGTGTTCTCTATAGCTTGGCTCTAAGCTAGCCGTATAATAGAGCAATACTTTTCTTATGGCAGAGACCACCATCCTAAGCATGTTTGAGAGCCCCAGAACCGTGGAGACTCCAACTCCTGGCAGTACGGTCTGGCTGGCACGCGATCCCCTGATGCAGCGCCCGGTGCTGGTGAAGCGGCTCGCCTCCGTGACGAACCGCGCGCGGCTCACGGAAGCTCTCACTCTGGAGCATCCCGCGATTGCCAAGACCCGGCGCTGGTTCCTGGATGAAAACCAGCTCTACGTGGTGCGTGATGTCGCACGGGGCAAGAACCTGCGCCAGCGGCTCTCAGCACAAGGCGGACGGCCTGATTTGGAGACTCTCAGGCGGCTCCTCTTGCCGGTTTTAGATGCGCTGGAGTACACCCACAGCCGACAGCTTCCTCATGGTGGGATTTCCTACGAGAATATCTTAGTTGCCGATGATGGCGCTGTCATGCTCACCGATTTTGGGGCCACCGACCCTGCCGCTCCCCACCACCGCGCGATCTACAATGGGGCGCTGACCACCGAGAACGACATTCAGGCAACCGCCAAGCTGATCGCGGCGCTGCTGCCTATAACAGGCTCGTTTGCCAACCCGACCGTGCGGAGCCGCGTGGAAGGGATCACCCTGCGCTGTGAGACAATCTCCGGCCTGCGAGAAGTTCTCTCTGGCCTGGAGAGGCTAGCAACGGCCCCCTTGCCGCGCCAAAACGCAACCGCCGTCGCCACGATTGCCTCGCAGGCACCAGGACAGCCAGGGCTCCCTCCGCCGCTCTTTGGGGACTTGCCCAAGACCATCGTCCCCGCGCTCACCGAGCAGAACACTCCCGCCCCCACCAAAGGAATCGCCAAGCTGGTCTGTAGCCAGCCCGATCGTCCGCTGGTGCCTCAGGGTGGCGGTGGACTTATGGCAATTGAAGCCAAGAACGAGGGGGACGCGACCCTTCTGATTCGGATGGTCGCCACTCAGCATGCCTGGCTCAATGTCCGCCCGACCACACTCCCTTTAGTGTTGCCCCCTGGAGCCAGTGTCAAGATCGGCTTTGTCGTCTCGGCGGCGCGCCTGGCAGGGGGCGAGTACAGAAGCGCCGTCTATCTCTCGTCCAACGCCCCCGGCCCCAATGCCGAAGATCTGCGCACCGGCTGGTGGAAGCACACCTTCGAAGTGCGCGTCATGGTTGGCAGCGGTGGCGGAGGCTGGAAAGGATACTAGTCATGACTTTATTTCTTCCCCTAGCATTACCCACACTCATAGCTGCGGCTCCTGCGCACCTCCAGAGTTTCTCTGGCGACTACACCGGCAAGCAAGACGGTGGCAACATCAAAGTCACCTTAAAGCAAGACGGGAGCGGCGGGGTCACGGGAACCTTTCACGATGGCTCCTCAACGGCTACTCTCTCCGGCACCACCTCGCCCGATGGTAAGAAGCTCACCGGACAGTTCACCTACCAAGGTATCAATCTCCCGTTTGAGATTCGCCGCAAGGGAGCCGGGATCGAGTTTGTGATGAAGTTTGGCAACGAAGAAGAAGTGATGAGCCTCAGCCGCACCGGCGGAGCCGTCCCTGAAGAAGCCCCCAAGCCAACAAAGCCCAAGCCTGCCAATCCTCCCACGAGCAAGCCAAGCACCACCTCCAAACCCCGTGCGACTCCCACGCTGGCGGGAGCCTACCAGCACCCTGCGGGGCTAAAGATCGGGCTCCCCAAGGGCTGGAAGGTGCAGGCGTATGGGCCGGTTCTGGCCCTGCTCCCTCCCGGAGCCACCAAGCTTGATGGCGATGAGACCTATCTTCTCTTAGTAGGCGAGGCAAATGGAGTCACCAGCAAGACCGATCCCCGTCTGGGACAGTTTACGGAGCTGGTACTCAATGGAGCAGGCGGCGAGGGGGGGCTGATTCTTGGCAAGGGAATTACGTTCCAGCGTACTGGCCAAGACAGCAACGGCCTGACGTTTCAGGGAAACAATGGGCGTGGCAGTAGCATCTATGCCCGCTGCCTCTTCTCGGAGCCCAAGGGACAGATTGCGGCCGTGCTCGCGCTGGGCCTCAAGGCCAAGATCGCCCCACGAGAGGCGGCGCTCCAAAGTGCTCTCGCGGCGGTGAGTGCCAGCGCTCCGGAGCGGGATAGTCGTCTCCTGGGAAGCTGGAAGGGAACAACGGCCACCAAGTCCCGCGATGCGCGCGATGCCGTAGGACGGCAGCAAGCCTCAAGTGTCACCGATAGCAGCACCACCTACCAGCTCAGCGGCGACGGGAAGTTCCTGGAGAGCCGCTGGTCGCGTACCATCGCGATTGGCCAAGGCGTCTCGCTCGACTCAGGCGATACTGTCGAGCGCACCAGTGGTCTCTGGGCAGCTAGCAACGGTAAGATCGCCTTCTGTGAGGACAACGGCCTCTACTTGCTCGGCTCGTACCAGATCCAGAGTGGGCATGTGGTGATTCAGATTGGCGATCGCGTCATCACGCTGAGCCGCGGCTAAGAAGGATTCTGCGCTGGCGTGGTGAACTACTAGGCATGGAAAATATCACCCGTCGGTATCTTTTAGCGGCACTGTTTGCCGCGACTGTAGCGCCTGCCTTCGCCCAGAAGCCTGTCACCCACAAGCTCATCGCCCAAGACAAGGGCCGTGTGGTTGTTCTCAACGAGAAGGGCGAGGTGGAGTGGGAGGTGGAGTGCCGCTTCAACTCGCACGATCTCTCGGTGCTTCCCAATGGTAATTTCTTGCTCCACACCGGCCCCGCCACGATTGTGGAGATGACCAAGGACAAGCAAGTCGTCTGGAAGTGGGAGAGCAAGCCGGTGGCTCCGTACACGGGCCGCATCGAGATCCACGGCTACCAGCGCCTCAAAGATGGCCTGACCATGATCGCGGAGACGGGCAATAAGCGCATTATCGAGGTGGATAAAGACGGCAAGATCGTCAAGGAAGTGCCTCTCACGGTAGAAGCGCCCGACTCACACCGAGACACCCGCCGCGTCCGCAAGCTGGATAATGGGAACTACCTCGTGGCTCACGAAGGCATGGGAGTTGTCCGTGAGTACGATGGCACAGGCAAGATTGTCTGGGAGTACAAGATTGATCTCAACAATCAGCCTGCCACCGGTGGCCATGACGGCCATGGGGTCTCCGTTTTCAATGCACTACGCCTCAAGAATGGCAACACCATGATCGGCGGCGGCAACAACAACCGCGTCTTTGAGGTCACCAAAGAGGGCAAGGTGGTCTGGAGCATCGAGCGCGACGAGCTCAAGCGCCCCGATGGCCGCCCGATCCACCTCTGCTGGGTCACCACGGTTCAGGTGCTCCCCAACGGCAATGTCGCGTTTGGCAACACCCACTCCGGCCCCGAGAACCCCCAGATCGTTGAAGTCACGCGCGACAAGAAAGTCGTCTGGATGCTCGATGACTGGAAGACCTTCGGCAACGACCTGTGTGCCTCGTGGTTTCTCGATGTCAAAGGCAAAGTGATCCGGTAGCCCTCCTCCCTTAATCCCTCCTCCCCCGGCCCCTCCTCCCAACCCTGGGAGGAGGGGAGATTTCCCCTCCCTGCCCTGAGGGAGGGTGCCGAAGCGAGGGACGAGCGAAGGCGGGTGGGTTCGAGAGAAACTTAGCCCAGAGTCAGACGGGCAAAGAGGAAGAGGAGGATGGCCCCCCCTGCCACAACCAGCAGCCCTGCCGTGCGGATGCGCTTGAGGTAAAACAGGAGCCCTAGCCCCGTCAGGGAGATGAGCGTGAGGACAATCGCGGAGATGTCAATCACCCACGACCAGCTTTTGTTGGTGTGACGGCCCTTGTGAAGGTCGTTGAGCGCAGCCAGAGAGCCCTCCTCCGCCACGGTGAGCTGCAAAGCCCCCGTCGTGCGCGTGATAAACGCATCGGCGGAGTAGCCAGGGCCTTTGAAAGCGACCGTGCACTCCCGGTCGTCGATCCGGAACTCCTCGACGGCTCCGCGCACGCCAAACTCGCTCCGGAGCTTCTCGACAATCTCCAGCTTTTTGGGCTCCCCGCTACTCAACCACTCCGGTGGGATTTGGCCCGTTTTCTCGCTCTGGCGCAGGCTCCCTACGATCCAGTCCGCATGGTTCAGCGTCAGGCCCGTGATGCTGAAAAATAGCACCATGAGCAAGCTCAGGAGCGAGAGATAGGTATGGAGCCAGCGCATCCCGGAGTGGATACGGAGCCTGAGCGGGCGAGGCGCTTTATCTCTTTTTTCGGAGCTCAATATCCGCGCTCTTCATCTCGATATTGCCGCCTAAGTCGGCCTTTAACGGCTTATTGGCAAGGGGGAAGCTCTTTCGAATGAGCTGGTAGGTACCATGCTCACGAGCGGCCTCCACGCAGATAAAGTACTCGCCCTGAGCCACGGGCTTTTTCTTATCGTCTTTGCCGTCCCAGGCCACACTGTACTTGCCCGGCTGGCGGGTGGGACTCGATGAGGTCGCCGCCAGATCGCCGCCGTCCACCAGCTTGCGCAGGCTCTCGCCACGCACCCAGGCACGCAGGTCACGGAGCCAGCGCATCCCGCGCCCTCCCTGCTGGAACCAGAGCTCCAGCGTGCGCACTGGGCTACCTTCTTTATCCTCAATCCAGACCGCCACATACGGACGACGATAGCCCCCTTGGCCGGGGTTATTGATCTCGAAGTTAATCAGTAGCTCCAGGCTACTGTCCCATGGTTTCTTTTGCATTCTTTTTCTCCCAATCTGCCCAGCGGGGGCTGCGTACGATCTCTCCCTCTGCCGTTACCAGCAGACACGCAACGCCCTCTTCGTTCTCCGCGAGAGCAAGGCTCTCCTCTATGGTGAGCACACAAAACGCCGTCGCCAGCACATCGGCCACGCGAGCACGGGGCGCAAGCACGGAGGCACTCGCGATATGGGTCACCGGCTGCCCGGTGCGCGGATCGTGTAGGTGCAGGCCACGCCGTGCGCTTCCGCTGGTCGCCAGCGCCTGATTGCACAGCCATACCCGCGCAAGTGGCGGGCTATTTTCCACCTCACCCGAGACCGTGGCTTCCACGGGCCTCTCGCCACGCACACAGAGATCCCCGCCGATATTGACAATTACCTCAAAGAGACTCTCCGAGGAGGCCAGCACCACGTCGCAGACCCGATCGACGATCTCGCCTTTGGCAATGGCATTGAGTGTCAAGGGCACAGCCTGATTCAGGCGGGTAAACATGCGCTCTGTTTCCTGTCGCCAGAGCGGCTCTCGCCCTGCTGTCACGCCCGGATGGAACGCCCCACGGGTTGTCTCCACCCAGCGTTCACTGTCGAGCAAGAGCTCGGCAAGCTCGGACGAGAGCAGGGTGGTTCCCTGCCAGCGCCGCAGCTCGCTCGCAGGATCGTAGCTGCTAAAGATCTTCGCCAGGCGCTGAATCTCTGCCAATGCCACGTGCTCCGCCTGCCTTGCCACGGCCTGCGACGAGGCGCGGAAACGGAGGGCCAGCGACGTTCCCAGGATCTGTTCGTAGTGAAACGTCCAGGAACGAGCGCTGGCCCGCTTTAGCTTAGCGAGGAGGGCCACCAGGACCGCCAGGCCCCCCCATACTGGAGGCGAACTTCGTCAGCTCGTCGCGGGTCAGCTTGCCGTCCTTATTGGTATCGGCGCGGGCCATGATCCCCTGCATTCGCTCGGGAAGCTCGTCTTTACTGAGCTTGCCATCTTTGTTCTTATCGTTGGCCATGAGCATGCTCACCATCTGCGAGGGATCGGGTGGCCCACCCATCATTCCGCCGGGCCCACCGTGCTCACCGCGCTCACCGCGCTCACCACGCTCACCACCAGGGCCGCCAAAGCCACCTGGAGGCATCGGGGGGCGGAGCTCGTCCTCGGTCAGCTTGCCATCTTTATTCTTATCAAGCGACTTGAGAGACGCCGCCGCACCCGCAATCTCCGCTGCCGAGAGCTCGCCATTGCCATCTTTGTCGAGCGCCTTCATCAGTGGGTTCATGCGCATCATCCCACCGCCACGTCCGCCACCAAAACCACCGTCACGTCGCTCGCCGCCACCGCGACCGCCAAAGCCACCTTGAGCAAAGGCCACCGCGCCGCAGAGCGCCAGTGCCGTTACTGCTAAAAACTGTCGTTTCATGGTTCCAAACCTCTCTGCTCTCTAGTTTGCCCTACAATCATGAAGAAAAAATTACCCTCGGTCACAAATCTCGTGATAGGGATTATAGGGGCACTCACCGCACCGAAAAAGCACTTTGCCACGTCTCTTGTGTATGGGCGATTTAAAAGATCCTCGGTTGATGTATCTCAAGGCCGGACTGTTTTTACTGGCGGGATGCGCGGCGGTAACCGGCATCCTGGTGGAGTTTCCATCGGTGCGGCTGGCGGCACTTTTGGTGATTGAGCACTACATGGACCCCGGCTATAAGTTCGCGGGGCTGGGCTCGTTTCTGCTCTATCTGCTGAGGCAAAAAAACGCGAAAAAAATACGGTAAACTAGGGACTGTGTTTTCCCGTTTTAAACGAGGCAAAAATTCTGACGGAGACGCCATGACAGATGATAGCGCCACCCCGACCTCCGGGGAAGAGTTTGATGCCGACAGCGCCACGGCAACGATGACCCAAGATGTTCCCACTCTGCAAGCTCAGGTGGAGAGCCTGACAGGTGAGTTGGAAGCTGCCCGCACCGATTTTTTGCGTGCCCGTGCCGATTTCCAAAACCTGAAGCGCCGCACGGAAGAAGAACGTGAGGGGCTTAAAGCCTACCTGATCGAAGAGACCATTACCAAGCTTCTGCCCATCCTAGATAACTTTGAGCGCGCCCTAATCGCCGCCTCGCAGACCAAGGACTACGAAAAACTCGTGATGGGAGTCAATGCCGTCTACAAACAGTTTGGTGAGGCAATGGTAAGCGAGGGCGTTCAGGTGATCTCAGGCGGCCCCGGCACTCCCTTCGACCCAAACTTACACGATGCAATTCTCAGCACTGAAGAGAGTGACCAGCCCGAAAACACGATTGTTGAGGAGCTACAGCGTGGCTACATGCTAGGCAATAAAGTGCTCCGTCCTACCCTTGTCAAAGTCGCCACAGGCGGCTAGGAGAGAAGTCTATGAAACTCGGAAACTACTTAGTAGCGATGCTTGTCGTACCTGCCCTTATTCTCACGGTGGGCTGTAAGAAACCCACGCCTGTGGGCAAGTGGTCGGGGAACTACAACAATATCCCAGCCACCTTTGAGTTCAAGGATGGTGGCCAGATGACGGTCTCCGCAACGGCACCCGTTGTTGGCCAGGTTACCCTGAGTGGTACCTGGGCAGTGGAGGGCGATAAGCTCAGCACCAACCTGACCACGGGAAATCCTCCCGCGATCTTAACCATGATCCCCGCCGATAAGCGAAAAGCCTCGGAGACCTTTAAGCTGGAGGGAGAGACCCTCACCATTGGACAAGGTCAGCCCATGACACGTGTTAAAGAGTAGCCTTTAGCGCAGCTTCTAGCACTTCGTCGCGGCCTGCCTGGAGACCTCTCCGGGTGGGCCGCACGAGCTTTTGGGGCATGATTCCCACTCCTGCCACTTTCCGCCCCTCAGGAAAGCGCACGTCCTGCCCGGAGAAACGCACGACGATACCATCGGAGAGGATCAGGTTGGTAACATCGCCGACAGCTCCTGCCGTGGGAGAGCCAATAAGAAGCGCCCCACAGGCAATCAGAAACAGCGCCGTGTGCTCCGACTGGCTCTGCGTGCGCTCGTCCACCAGCACGATAAGCTTTCCTGTATAGGGCGTACGTCGCCCCCGCGTCGGAAGATGCTGATAGAAAACCTCTTCCAGCCCCCTTCCCAAAAGCGCATCCCCCTCGGGCGGTAGCGCCACGGGCCGAATAAACTTCACCGCGACGGCTCGATCCACTCGTGCCAGATGCGGAGCCAGCTCCCACGCCACGCCATCGTCGACGTAGCCACGTAGGTCGAAGATGAGCGTGGGAGCATTACCAAAGCGTGCAAAGAGTGGCTCGATATCTGCGACGATCAGCCGGTCGAGATCGGCGTAGACCGCGCCACCGGCGAGCAGCCGAACCGGATCGCCCCCCCGCTCTTTGCTTGCGGTTTGCAGGCGGGGAACGGCGGCGGTCTTGCCCCCTTCCAGACGCAAGCGCGCGATACTGCCTTCGTCACCCGCCAGCAGCCGGTTGCTCAGGTAGTTCTCCCGCGCCTGCGGGGTTCCTGCCGCCAGAAAGGGATCAAGCTGTGCCCGACGCGCTGCAATCCGTGCACCATCCACTGCCGCGATCACGTCCCCCACTCTCGCTCCCCCCGCCTCTGCCGCTGGGTGACGGAGCGCGACAATAGTGGATTTCCCTTCAACCATCTGGAGCCGCACCGCAGCGGCAGCACTTCCAAAGAGCAAGCCATCTAAGGGAGTTAACGTGACAGCGTGACCATCGCCCGTTCGTCGTAGGAGCTTGCGCACCGCTTTATGAAACGCCAGAGCGGTTGTGGCAGCACGCACTTCGCCAAGAAATCCTGGTAGGGCGCGCTCCAGCTCCGGGCGAAGCTTCTCACGCTCGGGGTGGAGAAGCCAGAGAGTCCCCCAGAGCCGAAGCGCCGCGTGGAGCCGTGTTTGTGGCGGGGGAGGAAGTTTATAGGAGGCTAGCTCAGGCGCACGCAGGGCCTGTGCGGCAGGCTTTTGCCCCCACTCCCGCGCTGCACTCAGAGCCGCGACCGTGTCTGAGTAGCGGCCAGGGATCGGCTGTGCCGTCAGGCCCGTGCGCACACGAACAGAGCTTTTGGCATCGAGAGCCCATGTCACGGTTAGCGGAATTTCAGGTAGCTCTCCTTCCCCCACAAAAAAGACAGCGCCGCGTCCAAGCTGAACCAATGCCAGGGCAAACGGAGGAAGCGATGTGTGACGTGTGACCAGAAACGCGGTGGGTGGCCAGCGCCGGAGACTGAGCTGGGCATCGCGCTCTAGCCAGCCCGTGCGAAATCCGCCTGTCGCGCTCTCCGCTTCCGGGACTTTCCCATAGTGCGCCCGCTGCCAGAGCGCAGGCTCCGCAATTGCCTCCGTCAGAGTGGCAAAGCGCTCCGTGGCAACACGCCCCGCAGCTTGAGTCGCCGTGAGATCCAGAATTGCTCCACGAGCACGCGAGGCATCGCTCAGAAATCCTGCCAGTAGCTGCTCCCCCTGCGGCTCTCGCAAGAACGCTGCATCGGGGAGGGTCAGCAGCGGCAAGCCTTCACGGGTGGTGCCACTGTAGCCAGGCACGATCTCCGCCCGGCGGCTCTCCTCCACCAGCACTCGGCTCTCCGAGTCCCCTAGGGCCGCCAGCCACTCGCCTAGCCTCTCGGGCGTGGGCTGTGTGAGCAATCCGGGGAGGAGCTTCTCAGTCGCCTCCCGCCAGCGCTCCGTCGCACCGGGATAGAAATAGGCAATGGTCGTGTAAAGTTTCGCCAGCGCAAGCATGGCTCCAGTATAGCTTGCGACTCGCTGCATCACACGGAAGATGGTGCGCCAGCGGTCGCTCTCCGTGTTGAGCTCCAGGTAGTAGAGTGCGCCGCGTGTCAGGCTCTTTTGGGGAATCTGTGACAGACGGTATAATCCCCGCATGACTCTGCGTCCTCTGTGGGATTTTTTGCAGCAGCCGTCTACAATGGCGTTCTATACGGAGGCGGGCTATCTGGTTCTGGCCTCACTTCTGGGGGGCTTTGTGGGGGCACAGCGTGAGGCGACAAACCACTCGGCGGGGCTGCGCACCCATGTGCTGGTCTGTCTTGGCGCGTGCTTGCTGACCCGGATTCACTTTGCAACGGGCGATCCGGGGCGAATTGCCGCGCAAGTGGTGACGGGCATTGGTTTTCTCGGAGCCGGTGTGATCTTGCGGCGCGGACTCTCGGTGCGTGGCCTCACGACAGCCGCCTCCATCTGGATTGTGGCGGCGATTGGAATTTCCTGCGGCGCGGGCGGGCTCTACGCAGCCTCGGCGGCCTTTGCGACCCTACTCGTCCTTTTCACCCTCACCGTAGGGCGCTGGTCGGAGAACCTGATCCACAAGCACGAGAACCAGCTCACCCTTGCCATCACGATCACCCGCCATAAAGGTGCGGTCGCCACCGCTCTCACCGCGATCACGGAGGCAGGAGCCACCATCGCCGCCTTCGAGACCGAGGACATGCCCGATGGGCAGCGGGTATTACAAGTGACACTCCGCATGCGCCCGGATGTCAAGCAACAAGATATCTGCGATGAGCTAAGTCATACCCTCCCCGACGCCACAATTGAGTGGGTGTGAGTCCCGACGTTGGAGTCCCGCCCCTACAACGGGCGGGACTCCAACGGGCGGGATTTTACCACCACGCTCCGCTCAAACGATACAATCTACACGATGATTTTGAGCTTTCCCCCTGTCTGTTTGATTGTTCTGGTTGGCGCATCGGGCTCCGGCAAGTCCACCTGGGCAAAAAAGCACTTTCTCGCCTCGCAGATTGTCTCCAGCGACCAGTGCCGCGAGATGGTGGTGGATGATGCCGCGTCGCAGAGTGCCAATGAGGATGCATTTGCGCTCTTTCACCAGTGGATCGCGCTACGTCTGAAGAACCGGCGGCTGACCGTGGCGGATTCGACGGCGCTCAAGCCGGGCGCTCGGGATCGGTTGATCGAGCTTGCCCACACCGCTCGCGTCCCCTTGCAGATCGTTGCCTTCGATGTCCCGCTCGATGAAGCCATTCGCCGCGATGCCCAGCGCACCGAGCGCAGTGTCGGTGAACGCGTCGTCACGCGCCACCGTGCGGCGCTGGAGCAGGCGCTTCGCGAGCTTCCCAAAGACACGCGTCTCAGTGGCGTTCACCTTCTGACACCAGAGCAGATGGACACGGCCACGGTTCAGACCACGCCCGGTGCCCTCACCGCTCCCGCGTTCGATGTGATCGGGGATGTGCACGGCTGCCTGGGCGAGCTAAAAACGCTTCTGGAAAAGCTGGGCTACGACCGCACCGAGAGCACGCACCCCGAGGGCCGCGTCCCCGTCTTCGTGGGCGATCTGGCCGACCGTGGCCCGGACTCTCCCGGCGTCTTGCGTTTTGTCTGCGACTTGGTGGCACGCGATAAAGCCTTGTTCGTGCCGGGCAACCACGACGACAAGCTCTTTCGGATGCTCCAAGGTGGGAAAGTCCAGCGCACCCATGGCCTAGATCTCACTGAGGAGCAGCTTCTGGGAATGCCTGAGAAAGAGCGCGAGCGCCTGACCCTTGATGTTCTTGCCTATCTTGCGCCGCAGCCCGTGCACTTGGTGCTCGCCGACGGCAAGCTGGCGGTGGCCCACGCCGGGATTCGCGACGACATGCTCGGGCAAAGCTCGGACTTTATCACGCGCTTCACCCGCTTTGGCGATGTCCGTGGCTTTGCGCCCGATGGCATGCCGATCCGCCACGACTGGGCTGCCGAGCGCGAGAATGGAGACGATGGGCCACTGATCTGCTACGGCCACACGCCGCAAGATGAGATAGTGTTTGTCAATAACACGGTCAACCTCGACGGCGGCTGCGTCTTCGGAGGCTTTCTCGCAGCCCTGCGCTTCCCTGAGCGCGAGCGGGTGACCGTTCCGGCGGAGCGTGTCTATGCCCAGAAGCGGGTACACTCGGAGGCATGACCTCCCGCTCTTGGCAGTTTGACAACACCTACGCCCGCCTCCCTGAGGCTTTCTTTTCAAAAGCCTTACCGGAAGCCGCCCGCGCTCCTCGGCTTGTGCTCTTCAACCAGCAGCTCGCTGAGGCGCTCGGGCTAGACTTTGATGGCGACTTAGCCGCGCTCTTTGCAGGGCAGGCGATTCCTGAGGGCGCGGAGCCGATTGCGCAAGCCTACGCGGGGCATCAGTTCGGTGGTTTCAACATCCTCGGCGATGGGCGGGCGATCTTGCTGGGTGAGCACGTCACGCCCGATGGTACACGCTTCGACATTCAGCTGAAGGGCTCGGGGCGCACACCCTACTCCCGGCGCGGCGATGGCCTCGCCGTGCTGGGGCCAATGCTCCGCGAGTATGTGATTAGTGAGGCGATGCAGGCGCTGGGCATCCCCACGACCCGCAGCCTTGCGGTGGTCACAACGGGCGAGCAGGTCTTTCGGGAAACCCTCCGTCCTGGCGCGGTTCTCACTCGCGTCGCCGCCAGCCACCTCCGTGTCGGGACATTCCAGTACGCCGCCGCCCGCCGCGACGACGAAAACCTGCGCCTGCTCGCCGACTATACGATCGCGCGGCACTACCCGGAGCTAGTAGACATTGACGAAAAATACGCTGCGTTTCTCCGTGCCGTGATCGCTCGACAGGCACAGCTTATCGTGGACTGGCAGCGAGTAGGGTTCATCCATGGCGTCATGAACACCGACAATATGGCACTCTCGGGGGAGACGATTGACTACGGCCCCTGCGCCTTTCTGGACACGTATCATCCTGGCA
>NZ_CBAYMC010000048.1:0-21058 GCF_964826245.1 Armatimonas sp.
AGCGGGCGCAGGCTAGGGTCTGCCCCAGCATCGCCTTGCCGATCACATCGATCTGGTTGTCAATGCGGTCGGCCTGCTCCTGCTTGATATCGACGGGCGAGTGCTTGCCCTCACCTAGCCAGACAAAACCGGTGGCCGTCAGCGACTCATTGCGCCCCGTGGTCTTATCGTAGCGTGGCGTCGGCAAGAGATCACCCGCGAGGTGCTCGGTGAGGAACTTATCGTAGGGCACATCGGCGTTGAGCGCACGAATGACATAGTCGCGGTACTGGAACGCCTCGGGGATATCAAAATCAATCTCATGGCCCATCGACTCGGCGTAGCGCACCAAGTCCAGCCAGTGCCGTGCCCAGCGCTCGCCGTAAGCGGGGGATGCCAGCAAGCGATCTATCACTTTCTCGTAAGCACCGGGCGATTTGTCGGCCAGAAACGCCGTGATTTCGTCGGGCTTGGGCGGCAGGCCCGTCAGGTCGAGCGTCACGCGGCGAATCAGCGTGCGCTTGTCGGCCTCGGGAGCCATCTTTAGCCCCGATTTTTGTAGCTTCGCGAGCACGAAAGAGTCTATGCCGCTCTTGTCCATCGGTGGCTCTAGCGGACGCCGGACTTGCTTATAGGCCCAGTGCTGGCGACGCTGCGTCAGATCAAAACTCTTCCCCCCCGGCCCCCGTCCTACGGGGGAGCTAGTGGGGACGGAATTTGGCATCGGCGCACCGCCTTTAACCCACTGCTCTAAAAGCGCGATCTCGCCTGCGGGGAGCTTGCCACTGGGAGGCATCAGGAGCGACGAGCTGGTGTAGCTCACCGCCTTGAGCAGTGTCCCATTGGCTGGGAGAGCCGCCCCGCGTGCCCCGCCTTTTTTTAGCGAGGAGGCGTTGTCGAGGCGCAGGTTTCCCTGCTGGACATCGGGCCCATGACACGAAACACAGCGCGCCGTGAGGATCGGGCGAATCTTTCTTTCAAAGAACTCCGCATTCACTGGCTCCTGCGCCTTACCCGGCATTAAACTCACACCGAGTAAAAGCCCACCAAAAAGAACTCCCATTGTCCGCTTCATAGCCCCTATTGTAGCCGATGATGCGTCATAATAAACACCATGCATAAATCGTGGGGCGTTCTTTGTGGAGCAATTTTGCTGGCGACGGCGACATGGGGAAGCCAACCCCCCCGCCCCCGCCCAGCGGGGGGGCTTGTTTTCGAGTCAAAAGTGCGGCCCTTGCTCTTGGCCAAGTGCGTCACCTGCCACGGCGAGCATGCTGCGCAAGGCGGCGTTCGGCTCGACAAGGCTTTTGATGCAGCGACGGCGCAGAAGGTGCTGGCGGCGGTTCGCTACGACGGCAAGGTGAAGATGCCCCCGAGCGGTAAGCTCGCAATCCCCGAGCAAGAGGCACTCGCGCTGTGGATCAAAGACGGCGCAAAGTGGCCTATGGCCCCCTCCGCTCCCAAGAAGGGGGGAGCCGGGGGGAAGAGTGACCACTGGTCGTTCCAGCCGGTCAAGCGTGCCGCTGTGCCCAAAATCAAAAATCCCGTGCTGGCTGAGGAGTGGGTCAAGAATCCGATTGACGCGTTTGTGCTGGCGCGGCTGGAGAAAAAGAAGCTCCTGCCCAACCTGCCTGCAAGCCGTCGTGAGCTGATCCGCCGCGTCACCTACGACCTGATTGGACTGCCGCCCACGCCCGAGGAAGTCGCCGCCTTTGCGCGTGACTCTGACCCGAAAGCCTACGAGAAACTGGTCGAGAAGCTGCTGGCAAGCAAGCACTACGGAGAGAAGTGGGGGCGGCAGTGGCTGGACTTAGTGCGCTTTGCTGAGACGAACTCCTACGAGCGCGATAATCCCAAACCCAACCCCTGGCGCTACCGGGACTATGTCATCAAGAGCTACAACGCCGACAAGCCCTACAATCGCTTCTTAACGGAGCAGCTCGCGGGCGATGAGCTGCCCGATGCTACCAATGAGACGCAGATCGCCACGGGGTTCTATCGCCTTGGGGTCTGGGACGATGAGCCCGTCGACGCTGAGCAGTCTCGCTACGACAGCATGGATGACATGGTCACGACCGTTGGGCAGGCTTTCTTAGGGCTGACGCTGGACTGCGCCCGCTGCCATGACCATAAAATAGATCCCATTCCCACCAAAGACTACTACCAGTTTGTCGCGATCTTCCAAAACATCAACTATTTCAAAAACGGCGGCGCAACCGACGAAAAAATGCTTTTTGAGAGCGATGCCGAAAAAGCCGACTACGAGAAGCGCGTCAAAGAGCGAGCGGAGCAGATCGCCGCTAAGAAAGCACGCGTCGCGGCGCTCCAGCAAGAGTTTCTCCAGAAGCGCGACGCTCTGCTCAAGCCTGGCGATCTCACGGACTTAAGCTGGAAGTACTACGAAGGCAGCTTCGGCGCCCTCCCCGACTTTGACAAGCTCACGCCCGCCGCCTCCGGGATGGCTACCACGGTCGATCTCTCAGTGAAGCAGCGCGATGCCAGCTTTGCCCAGCTCTGGATGGGGAGCCTGAACGCGCCCGCCGCTGGGGAGTACACGCTCTGGCTGGACTCCGATGATGGCTCGCGGGTCTTTGTCAGTGGCCAGAAGCTGATCGACTACGACGGCTCCCATGGCGAGGGCAAGGAGAAGCGCGCGAAGATCACCCTTCCAGCAGGCAAAGTGGCGCTCCGGGTGGAGTACTTCCAGAGTGGGCCCTCGCCGCTGGGGCTGAATGTTGCTTGGGCCGGGCCTGGCTTTGGCCGTCGCCCGCTCTCGCCCGCCAAGAACACAGGCGCTCTGGGCGTGCCCGTCCAGCTCGCCGCCTACAAAGGCCAGCTCGACCAGAACCTGGCGGCGGAGCAGGCCAAGCTCGCTAAGGAAGTGGAGGAGCTAGAAAAGGCCGAGATTGCGGCCAATAAGATGCTGGTCGTGACGGAGACCGGCCCGAAGTCCGCTGAGACGTTTATCCTCAAGCGCGGTAGCCGCGAGACTCCGGGCGATAAAGTTGAGCCCGGTTTTCCACAGTGTCTTGGCGGGGGAATCGCCAATCCCACGCCGCTTCCCAGCTCGGCAGGGCGGCGTACGGCGCTGGCCAAGTGGATCACCGACCCTAAGAACCCACTCCCCGCGCGTGTGATGGTGAATCGTCTTTGGCAGGGACACTTCGGGCGCGGGATTGTCCGCACCCCCAACGACTACGGCCTCCAAGGCGCGGCCCCCACACACCCCGAGCTCCTCGACTGGCTGGCGTCTGAGTTTGTGCAGAAGGGCTGGAGCATGAAGGCCATCCACCGGCTGATCCTGCTCTCCAGCACCTACCAGATGTCCTCCAAAGCCCGCCCTGATGCCCTCAAGGCCGACCCCGAGAACGAGCTCTTCTGGCGCTTCGACATGCGCCGCCTGACCGCCGAAGAGGTGCGCGACTCGGTGCTGGCGGTCTGTGGGAACCTCAATCTGGCGCAGTTTGGGCCGTCGGTCTACCCCGACATCCAGAAAGAGGTGCTGGCGGGGCAGTCGATCCCCGGCAAGGACTGGTACCCAGATCGCATGAGCCCACAGGACAAGAACCGCCGCAGCATCTATATCTTCGCCAAGCGCTCGCTGCTCTACCCGATGCTGGAGAGCTTCGACGCCGCCGAGACCGACCGCACCAATCCGACGCGCTTTGCCACCGTCCAACCGACCCAGGCGCTGGCGATGCTCAACTCCACGCTCATGAACCAGCAGGCGCAAGTCCTCGCCGACCGTGTCAAGAAAGACGCCACCGACCGCCCGGTCCCGTTCATCAAGCGCGCCTTCGCCCTCATCACCCAGCGCGAGCCCACACAAACCGAGCTCGCCCGCTGCACAAGGCTACTCGACAACCTGCGCTTCAAAGGCGCCACCGACCAGCAGGCCCAGACCTATCTCTGCCTGTCTCTGCTGAATCTTAGCGAGTTTATGTACCTGGACTGAACCCGAACCCACCCGCAGAACTCACCCTCTACGGAGGAGGGTTGGGGGAGGGATCTACGCAACGAGGCCAAAGACGATTCTTGTAATCAGTGATCGGCTCTTGTAATCAGTGATCGGCATGAGCGAGTGCGGCTTCGAGTGTTCATCCGGAAAGTGGCCTTATCCGGCTTGTTCTTGCACGAGTTGTCATGATGGATGAAAATCTTGGTTTGCAAGTATTTCGGTGGCTAGAGGCTTATCCCACATTTGAGCCCCCTCTTGGTGTTGCCTTGGTACAAGTTGGTTTGAAACCACGGCAAATGGAACATGTTTCCGCGCCCCAACCCTCCATGATACAGGGTGGGTTCTGCGGGTGGGCTCGGGCGGCGAAAAATTACGAATAAAATTCGTAGCAGGACTGTCTCATCGTAGAAAAGTGGCGTAAACTAAAGAGAAGTGAGTTCATAGTGCCATGAAACTTCAAAAGAGACAACGAAAGCTCTCGGGGCGGCTGGTATCCGGCGCGGCCCTCACCCTTGGACTGGGGGCGCTCTCGGCGGCGACGCCCCAGAGCAAACCAACAACCGTGCCTGCGCCAAGTGTCCAGGCGTTCCTTAAAGCAAACTGTATCGCCTGCCACAACCCCAGCCTCAAAGAGGGCAAGCTCGATCTGACGGCGCTGGCGTTGCGCCTCAACGATCCTAAAGTCTTTGAGCTTTGGGTGAAAGTTCACGACCGCGTGCAGCTCGGGGAGATGCCCCCGCCCGGCTCCCCCGCGCCCAAACCGGCGGCACGTGCGGCGTTTCTAAAGGCGCTGGCCGCCCCGATGCTCGCCACGGAGACCGCGCGGATCAAGCGCGACGGTCGTGCGGTCTGGCGGCGCATGAACCGCTACGAGTACGAGAACACCGTGCGGGATCTGCTCGGTGCGCCGTGGCTCCAGCTCAAGCCCATGCTCCCCGAGGACGGTATCGCGGCCCGCTTCAATAAAGTCGGCACGGCGCTGGATGTCTCCCATGTCCAGATGGTGCGCTACTTAGAGGCCGCCAATGCCGCGCTGAAGGAAGTGCTGTCCCAAGGAGTGGCGCGAACCGAGACCACGACGAAGCGCTACTACGCACGGGAGCAGCGCTCGTTTGCGGGACTGGTGGAGGCAGGCTTTGCCTACTCCGATGCCACCGCGCGGGCTACCTTCCCGATTCTGGGCGAGGAGGCGGATCTTCCGGTGCTGGAGAAGAAAGCCCCCATGACGGTCGGGGAGAAAGACCCTGCGAAGCGTGAGCTTGAAGCCCTCGGTGTGGTGGCGAGCGCCTACGAGCCGATCCAGCCCGAGTTTGATCGCTTCCATGCGCCGGTTTCCGGGCGCTACCGAATTCGGCTTCGCGCCCACACGTTCTGGTCCGGCCCGGACAACGAGAAGCAGTGGTGGCGGGCCAGCCGCACCAAGATCTCACGGGGGCGAACCCAGGAGCCGGTGACCCTCTACGCCAGCTCCCATCCGCAGCAGCAGCGCCGTCTGGGCACGGTGGACATCGTCCCCGACTCGGCGGTGCGCGAGCTAGAGGTTCAGCTCATCAAGGGCGAGTCTATTCTGCCCGATGCCGCCCGCCTCTTTCGCTCGCGCCCGCCCTCGGATGACCCCAAGCGCAAGATAACGACAGGCTGGCATACCCCGCGGGCAACGCCTGAGGGCCAGCCCGGAGTCGCCTTCCAGTGGCTGGAGGTGGAAGGGCCGCTCTACGACGCTTGGCCTACGCCTGGGGTGCGCCTACTCTGTGGCGACCTGCCCATCAAAGCCGTGGAAAGGGGGCAGCTTGAGATTGTCTCGAAAGACCCCGAAAAAGAGGGCGAGCGGCTGATCCGTGGCTTTCTGAAGCGTGCCCTACGCCGCCCGGTGCAGGAGGCCGATGCCCAGCTCTTTCTGAAGCTTTTTAAGAGCGCACGGAGCACGGGCTCAAGCTTCACCGAGGCGCTGCTGGCGACCTACTCCGGGATTCTTTGCTCGCCCGCTTTTGTGACGCTGGAAGAGAAGCCTGGGCAGCTCGACGACTTTGCACTGGCGACGCGGCTCTCGTACTTCCTCTGGAACACGGAGCCCGACGAGACGCTGCGGGCGCTGGCAGCGCAGGGCAGGCTCAAGGACCCGAAAGTGCTCGCCGCCCAAACCGACCGCCTGCTGGCCGACCCGCGCTCCCGCCGCTTTGTCGAGGCGTTTTTAGACTACTGGCTGGATCTGCGCAAAGCGGGAGATGTCTCGCCCGATGAGACGCTCTACGTGGACTACTACCTGGATGACTACCTCGTGGAGTCGGCGGTCGAGGAAACGCAGGCATTTTTCACCGAGCTGATCCGCAAGAACCTGCCCGCACGAAATATCGTCGCCTCAGACTTTGTGACGATCAACGACCGGCTCGCGACCCTCTACAACCTCCCTAATGTTCAGGGAGCTGCTATCCGGCGCGTCCCACTGCCTAAAGATTCCGTGCGGGGCGGTTTGCTCACCCAGGCGAGTGTCTTGAAGGTGACGGCAAACGGCACCACGACCTCGCCCGTGCTCCGTGGGGTCTGGATCAACGAGCGCATCCTGGGGCTGCACGTGCCGCCTCCGCCCGCCGCCGTCCCTGCGGTCGAGCCCGATATTCGAGGGGCGACGACCATTCGGGAGCTCCTGGCCAAGCACCGGACGCAGCCCGAGTGTCGCAGCTGCCACACCAAGATTGATCCGGCAGGCTTCGCACTAGAGAGCTTCGATGTCTTTGGGGGCTGGCGTGAGCGCTACCGAGGCATAGGGGAGAAAGACGGCAAGACGGAGCTAGGCTTTGGCCAGAACGGCCAGCCCTTCTACTTCCATGCTGCCCAGCCCGTGGACTGCTCCGGCACCCTCCCCGATGGCCGCACGTTTGCAGACATCCGTGAGCTGAAGCGCTTGTTTCTTCGTGATGAGCGCGGTATAGCCCGCAACCTCGCGCGGCAGCTCGTGACCTACGCCACCGGCGCACCCGTTCAGTTCGGCGACCGGGCACAGATTGAGGCGATCCTGAGCCGCACCCAACCCAGTGGCTATGGAGTGAAGTCCCTGCTCCATCAGGTGATCGCCAGCGACCTCTTCAGGAACAAATAAGACCATGAAAACCGTTCATATCCTCACACGGCAAGCTCTCTCACGGCGCCACTTTCTGCGTGGAGCTGGTGTCCTGCTAGGGCTTCCCCTCCTCGATGCCATGGAGCCCGCCTTCGCCCGCATGGACTCCCAAAAGTCCGTCCCACGCCGCTTCTTTGGCATCTGCAACAACCTAGGCGTGCTCCCCGACAAGTTCTTCCCAGCAGTAGACCAAGCAGGACGTGGCTATACGTTCTCGCCCTATCTGGAGCACCTCAAAAACTTCCGCGACGACTTCACGGTGATGAGTGGGGTCTGGCACCCCGATGTAGATGGTGGACACCCTGCGGACATCTGCTTTCTCACCGCCGCGCCGCACCCGTCGAGCGGTGGCTTCCGCAACACCATCTCGCTGGACCAGTACGTCGCGGAGCGCATCGGCAATCTCACGCGGTTCCCGTCGCTCACGCTGGGGGTCAATGGCTCGCGGAGCCTCTCGTGTACGGCCAACGGCGTGCTGATCCCCACGGAAAACCGGCCGTCAGAGGTGTTTAAGAAGCTCTTTCTAGGCGGTTCCCCCGACGAAGTGCAGGCACAGGCGCGGAGCTTGGCACTGGGGCGCAGCATCATGGACACGGTCGCGGAGCAGACCAGCAAGCTCAGCCGTCAGGTCGGTGTAAAAGATAGGGAGCGCCTCGACCAGTACTTCTCGGGCGTGCGTGACCTGGAGCAGCGCCTCGTGCAGGCCGCCGAGTGGGAGAAAAAGCCCCGCCCGGTGGTGAGCGTCGCGCAGCCCGTGGACCTCAGAGACCCACGCGAGTACATGGACAAGACCCGCCTGATGTACCAGATGGCGCACCTCGCCTTTGCCACCGACTCCACCCGCAATATCACACTCATGCTCGACTCCGTGAACTCCCCCGCGATCACGGTTGAGGGCAAGGCAGTCTCCGATGGCTACCACAACCTCTCGCACCACGGTAAGAGCACGACCAAGATGAGGGAGCTAGAGCGCATTGACCGTGAGCACATGAAGCTCCTGGCGGGCCTCTTTGCCGAGCTTAAGTCCCATCCAGAAGGCAACGAGACCCTGCTGGACCGCACCATGGTGCTCTACGGCAGCAACATGGGCAACGCCAATACTCACGTCACCACCAACCTCCCCGTACTCTTTGCCGGTGGCGGCTTCCAGCATGGCCAGCACCTCGCCTTCGACCGAGAGCGTAACTACCCGCTCCCGAATCTCTTCGTCAATATCCTCCAGCGCTTCGGGCTTGAGACCGACAAGTTCGCCTCCAGCACCGGAACCATGCGCGGCATGGAGCTAAAACGCTCCGCGTAGAGCAAGCGGGTACAATCGCTCCATGTCCTATCTGATTCGTGGTGGTCTGGTCGCCGATGGAACGGGCGGCAAGCTCCGCCGCGCTGATGTGCTGGTGGAGGGCGACTCCATCAAGGCAGTTGGGGAGGGGCTGCGGGCCGACTCCGTGATCGAGGCCCGCGGCAAGGTGGTCGCGCCGGGCTTTATCGACACCCACAGCCACGCCGACGGGGGGCTTCTCACCAACCTCGATGCCGAGACGCAGCTCCGCCAGGGGATCACGACCGCGATTGTCGGGCAAGACGGCGGCCATAACTTCCCGCTCGACGAGTGGTTTGCCAAGCTCACGCAGACCCCGCCCGCGCTCAATATCGCCAGCTTTATCGGGCACGGCACCGTGCGCGGGAAAGTAATGGGCGACGACTACAAGCGCCCCGCTCGCCCCGACGAGGTTCGTAAGATGCGAGCGCTGGTGGCGCAAGAAGTGCGAGCCGGGGGGCTGGGCCTGAGCTCCGGACTGGAGTACGACCCGGGAATCTACGCCAAGGCCGAGGAAGTAATTGCGCTGGCGGAGCTGGCGGGCTTTTACATCAGCCATGTCCGTGATGAAGAAGAGGGGGCGCTCGAAAGCTTCGAGGAGCTGATCCAGATCGCCACCGAGGCGCATGTCCCGGCGCAGATTAGCCACATCAAGCTGGGCTCATCGCCGGTGTGGGGCAAGACGCGCGAGGTTTTCCAGCGCATGGACGCGGCCAAGCGGCGTGGCGTCTCGGTCACGGCGGATGTCTACCCCTACACCTACTGGCAGAGCAGTATTATCGTCTTGCTGACCACCCGCGAGTGGGACAAGCCCGCACTCTGGGAGAAGGCGCTCGCGGAGGTCGGGGGGGCGAAGAATATCCTGATCACCGGCTACGCCCCGCAGCCTGCGTTTGTCGGTAAGACCCTGGCGCAGGTGGCGGCGGAGCAGAAGAAAGACCCGGTCACCCTGACAATGGAAATGGTGAAAGCGGCCAATGGCGCGGTGGGAGTCGTGGTGACGGCGATGCAGGAGCGCGATTTGTATGCGTTTCTGAGCCATCCCGAGATCATGTTCTGCACCGACGGTGGCCTGCGCGGCTCGCACCCACGCGGCGCGGGGAGCTATCCTCGGATTTTAGGCAAGTACGTCCGTGAGGAGCGCGTGCTCTCGCTCGAAGAGGCGGTTCGCAAGGCCAGTGCGCTTCCTGCAAGCCGCTTTGGCTTCACGGATCGCGGCCAGGTCGCCCCCGGCAAGAAGGCCGATCTCGTGCTTTTTGATCCCAAGACCATCCACGACACCGCCACGACCAAAGACCCACAGGCCAAACCCGTGGGCCTCACCGATATGCTGGTTAACGGGGTTCCTGTGCTCCGAAATAGTCAGCTCACTGGTTCGCACCCAGGTAAAATTTTAAGATCAATATATTGACTTTGTCAGGTTCATTAGGGTACAATTAGCTGGTAACTCTTCTGGAAGAAAACTCTTCTGGAAGAAAACTCTTCTGGAAGAAAAGAAAATCAGGGAGGTTGTTAGATGTTTAATTGCCATAAAGTCCTATTTGCTGTAGGACTCTCTGTTCTTCCGTTATTTGGTTTTTCTAGTGTTGCTTATGCAGGGTGGACTGAAGGTACACTGCAAGTTGTTGATTCATATTTGTCCCCATATGACTCAGGTGTTCATGTTAATGCATCTGTAGGGATGAAAATGCGTGAATGGGATTTAGATACTGATTCTGATGATAATCCCATTAATGGTTTTTATGCAAAAGCTGACATTCAGGTAAGCCAAGGTAATAGTGAATATGGTAGTACTGCCTACGATGGCGCTACAGCAAGTGTCATCTTCAAGCAGACTTATACATGGACAGGGAGTTCAAGTCCTACCTGCATAGAAGTTCATGATGGTGGTTCTTATGCGACACTTCAGGCAAATACTGGATATGGTGCAGTGAATTTTGGAGTAGGTAATATTCAAGGAAATACAAGTTGGAGTGATATTGATACATATACCCCTGAAGACGATATATTTGTCTTAGATGGAACGGTTACTGCTATAACTGCAGTGTATGGTAGTTTTACAGGTAGTACCTATGCACATGCGATTGGGCATCGTGCTTGGAACTCCTATTTCTAGTCATTACTGACTTATTTTTCTGATGAAGAGATATAGATATTTCTTCATCAGAAAAAAAATACAGTGGAGTTATAGTATGATACAACGATATTTCAATATTTTATTGATTTTTTTGTGTTGCTTTTGTTTAGTTAAGAATTCAAAAGCCTCAGATTTTTCCTGGAAAGACACATTGAAGTCATTATCAAATCTAAGTCATCTTACAATGTTATGTGAGGGACAGCCTGTTATTACAAAAGAAAAACAGATGGAAGTGGAGAGGATTTTATTATCGAAAGAAACCTATGACGCTAAGATTAAGAAAATTGTAATTTTATGTGATTATATCTACATTAGAGAAGGCTCAGTACTTATTCTTAAGAAGAAGTATACGAAGGCTGGCGATATTCCCTGTATTAGTCTCGAAGAATTAAGAGATTCAATGATTGATATTATAAAAATCACTGAAGGTATTTGCCCTCCGATGAATACGAGAGAAGGTTTGGATGTCAAGGCAACTTATATTCATGATTTTATTGGCTCTGTATCGCAACAGGAACTTCTCTTAATGGAAGGAGAGGGTATGCGAGTAAATCAATTAACCGGAAAAAGAAAAGATATATTTGAAAATTTATTAAAAACATCGTATTTGATTGATATATTTTATATTGGAAGGCAAAATATGACGGAAATTGATCTTTTAAAAAATTCTTACTTGTCTTCTAAGAAAGAAAATATGGATACTATTGTAGGTTCGCTAATTCCAAGACGGGATAAAAATGGACAATTAAATTTTCATTCACTAAGGCCACGTGAATACAAAATTCCTGGAACAGGAAATCAGATAAATAATAAAGATAAGTATATTAATGAAAAAGCAACCCTGGGTGATATTGAAAATGAGATAAATCGTTCAATAAATATTTTAGAAATAAAAGATAATCTTAAGGGTAAGTCTTTTTCTTTTTCGGGGTTAAAATACAGTGGTGCTGAAAAAATCTCTCGTACTGTTGCTAGAATGTTCGGACTTGATTTTGTAAAAAATAAAGATCGGTTTGTTATTAGGCGGAAAGCAATTCCTATGAATGTTAATATTTCTAATTGGAGAGATGCTATATTTGCAATTATACCAGATCCTCTTGTTAGATATTTAATAAAATCGGATAATCAAGATAATAATAAAGTATATGTCGGGGCCAACAATGCAATGGGATTGGCTAAGGTATGTCATGATTATTTATTGAATAAACATGATCCTATAATTCAGAAATTGAAGGATAAAAAAATTAAATTTCAGGAACTAGATAATGTTTCAAAATCAGCAGTTGGAATGGCATTAGCACTTCCCTTTTTAAGGAATGTATTGCAAGAAATACAACAGGAAGTTCCATTTTATATTTCTCATCTTGAGGACCTTTTAATTCGTGTCAGGCGTGTTAAAGACCCTGTTCGAGGGCCTAAAATAGCATTGATTACTCGAAAACCAGATGGACCGGGACGTTGGACAAATCATATTGGGTGGTTAAATATTCCCGTTCCAGATCGTATGAAGAAGTAGCAGGATTTGCAGGGTTTTATGCAGACTTTGACGAACTCTAAAATCATGAAAGCAAATACACTCAATATCGGGGTGGCGACCTACACGCTTCGTAATCTGACCACGGATGCGGCGATCACGGTGCTCCAGCGGCTGGCGATCAAGACCTGCTCGCTCAAGGACTCTCACTTGCCGATGAAGGCGACTCCGGAAGAGTTAAAAGCCATTGTCGAGAAGTTCAAGGCGGCGGGAATCACGCCGCTCTCGGTGGGCAATGTGGGCATGAAAGACGAGGCGAGCATGCGGGCGGCGTTTGAGTATGCCAAAGCCACGGGAATTGGAACCATGGTCTGCGCCCCGCCCCTCGACTCGATCCCGATTCTGGACAAGCTGGTCAAGGAGTTTGATATTAAGCTTGCGCTGCACAATCATGGGCCGGAAGATAAAAACTTCCCGACGCCCTACGAAGCCTATAACGCCGCCAAGGGCTTTGACAAGCGTATCGGGCTGTGCGTGGACGTGGGCCACTGTGCGCGCGCCGGGAAAGACCCTGCCAAGGCGATCTTAGACTGCCGCGACAGAGTTTATGACATTCACCTGAAAGATGTTAGCGTGGTTGCGCCCAATGGCAAGCCGATTGAAGTGGGGCGTGGTGGGCTGGACATTACCGCGATTCTCAAGGCTCTGATCGCCATCAAGTTCACCGGGAATGTCGGCTTTGAGTACGAAAAAGATGCCAAAGAGCCTGTGCTGGGCCTCGCCGAGTCGGTGGGCTATGTCCGTGGGACTCTCAAGAGCCTCTAGCGAGGCTCGGATTCTCCTCCGAGAAGCCCCCAAGAGCCTGATCTGTGCAAGCTGCCTTTTTGTCCACCGGCGCCCGTAGCTGGCGGAGGCTCGACAGTCATGATACAGTGCTGTGTCTTATTGACAATTGTGCATCGCTGGTGGATTTCGCACTCCGGTTTGCTTCTCCTTCTGAGTCCTCGCTGCACCACAAAACTGCGTTTAAACCACGTTTGAATCTGCCTGAACCGGCGCTATTTTCTTAAACTTTCAGAGATAGTCGTAGGCCGATTTTCAGGAGATTTTTTAATGACTTTCGAATCCCTCGGCCTGCGTGCCGAGCTTTTGCGTGCCCTGAGCGACTCTGGCTATACCGAGCCGACTCCCATTCAAGCTCAGGCAATCCCTTTGATCTTAGAGGGCCGTGATGTTCTTGCCGCCGCCCAGACAGGCACGGGTAAGACAGCAGGCTTTACGCTGCCTCTGCTCCAGAAACTGAGCACGGGTAAGAACGCCGCCCACCCGCGCCGTCAGCCCGTTCGCGCTCTGATTCTGACACCGACCCGTGAGCTTGCGGCACAGGTGGCGGAGAGTGTTCATACCTACGGCGCGCACCTCAACCTAAAAGCCGGGGTGATCTTTGGGGGCGTTAAGATCGGGGCTCAGATCACGATGCTCAATAAAGGCGTGGATATTCTGGTTGCCACGCCAGGCCGCCTGCTGGATCACATCAGCCAGCGAACCGTCAATATCAGCAATGTCGAGGTTCTGGTACTAGACGAAGCCGACCGGATGCTAGACATGGGCTTTATCCGCGACATCAAGAAGATTCTCTCCCTGATGCCGCACCGTCGGCAGAACCTGCTCTTCTCGGCCACGTTCTCCGACGAGATCAAAGACCTCGCCGATGGCCTGCTCGACAGCCCGGTCCGGGTTGAAGTGCCGCGTGAGAACTTAGAGAGCGAGCTGGTGACCCAGTGTGCCTACGCCGTCTCCAAAGAGAGCAAGCGCGAGCTTCTAGAGCACCTGCTCGCCACCGAACTCAAGGGACAGTCGCTGATCTTCACCCGCACCAAGCACGGAGCCGACCGGCTGTGTAAGCAGCTGGTGCGCAGTGGGATTGAGGCCGCTGCGATTCATGGGGATCGTAGCCAGCCACAGCGCACCAAGGCGCTCGCCGAGTTCAAATCCGGCGGGGTTCGTGTCTTAGTGGCGACGGATATCGCCGCTCGTGGCCTCGATATTGACCAGCTCCCGTTCGTGGTGAACTACGAGCTCCCCAATGTGCCTGAGGACTATGTCCACCGCATCGGGCGCACGGGCCGAGCTGGTGCTCTGGGCCAGGCGATCTCTCTGGTCAGCGCCGATGAGCGTGCCTATGTCACCGCCATTGAGAAGCTGATCCAGAAAAAGATCGAGCGCAAGGTGGCGACTGACTTCACGCCGTCGGTCGTGGAGACGGCAGAGACTCCGACCACACCACCGCACCGCCTCACCGGAGCACGTAGCTCGCAGAACCAGCAGCCCCGCCAGTTCCCCAGCCCCAAGTCGCTGGGAGGCAACGGCAGTGGGGGGCGCTCCGCGGGGAGCCGCAACTTTGGTAGCGGACGGCGCGGGTACTAGCTCGGTAACAAGAACAGCCGTCCCTCAGAGTCGCCGAGGGAGAGCTGGAGGCCAGGCATGTTGGGGCTCTCGTCGCGGACGGGAGCCTCTTTTCCTGTCTCTTTACTGACCTCGCGGACACTCTCTAGGGGCGCATCGAAGACCACGGTGGGCCAGGCGGAGTAGGCGAAGCGGTAGTTCTGAAGGAGCACTGCGCGGCGGCCGTCTTTGTGGCGAAACGCTCCGACGAGATAATCCCCCGGCGGATCGACCTTATCCCGCTTGAGGTCCCGAAGCCCGGAGCCCTTGAGCGCTTCGGCGGGCGTGTCCGTGGGGGTGACGCGGTAGACCCCGGTGCTGGTGAGCTGCATCAGGGTAGGGCCAAGGGCGCGTAGCTCGGCGTTGAGGCGCTTGGCGTGCTCGTAGTGGCGGGTCTTGGTGCCATCACGGGCGAGAATTCCCCCGCCCTTGGGGAACTCTCCGCCGTCGGGGGTATCGTAGCAAAAGTACAGCACGCCCTTGGCACCGTAGGCCACCGATGCAAAGATCTGCCAGCGGAGCTGCGACTCGGTGGGGTCGGTGTGGGGACCATACGGCATGGTGTTGAAGTAGTTCCAGAACGGAATCCCCGCCGCCAGCGACTGCTCCCGCATCACCGCCAGATTCCCACAGTAGCGGTCCCGACCATCGGTATCGGGCTTGAAGATGGGGTAGTGGTCCATGGAGAGCACGCCAGGCTTGACCGTCTCGATAAACTGCCGAACATGGGTTTTGTAGTCGGGTGAGCCCAGCTGGCCGGGGCTAGCGTAGTCGGGGAAGAGGTTGACATAGGCCAGCTTTCCCGGATAGAGTCGCTCGATCGCCTCTGCTTGCTCCCGGAGCTTGGGGAACTCCGCTGCGTTGGGCTCGTCCTGGAGCGCGTAGCCCCAGATGTTCTTATCGGTCGGCCAGCTCTTGGGATCACCGCCCTCCGTCCAGACCAGTGCCTTGAGGCCAAATTTCTGGAGTGGTTTGAGGCGCGGTGCGGTGGGCTGGTTGCCAAAGTTGAGCAGAACCAGGTTGAAGCCTGCCTCGACCAGGGTTCTGTAGCGCGCCTCGCTGGCGAAGTCACGCGGGGGCCAGAAGCCTATCACGAATCGATCTTGAACAAACGACATTTTTTCTCCAGGATTTTTATTTCAGGATGCGGGCGAGGAACTCTCGGGTTCTTGGCTCTTTGGGGTTCTCAAAGAGCTGCTCGGGGGGGCCTTCCTCAAGAATTTTCCCAGCGTCTAGAAAGCACACGCGATGGGCGACTTCTCGGCAGAACCCCATCTCGTGGGTGGCGACCAGCATGGTTCTTCCTGACTTCGCCAGCTCACGGAGCACCTCGAGAACTTCTCCCACCAGCTCTGGGTCGAGCGCCGAGGTTGGCTCATCGAAGAGCAGGACGGCGGGTTGCATCGCGAGTGCCCGCGCAATCGCGACCCGCTGCTGCTGGCCGCCGGAGAGCTGCGCCGGGAGCTTATCCGCGTGCTCGCTTAGGTGCACCTGCGCCAGTAGCTCGCGCGCTTCTTTCTCTGCAGTCGCTTTGTCGAGCTTGCGGACTTTCTGGGGCGCGAGGGCGACATTTTGTAGCGCCGTCAGATGTGGAAAGAGATTAAAGCGCTGAAAGACCATCCCAATCTGTTGGCGCAGCGTGTTCTCATCTTGATCCGTGCGGCCCTGGAAACTCACTGTCCCCCCGCTGGGGACTTCCAGGCGATTGAGGCAGCGCAGGAGCGTCGACTTGCCCGACCCACTTGCCCCGATCAACCCGATCACTTCGCCTTCTTTCACGGAGAGCGAGATGCCACCGAGCACTGGAGTCTGTCCAAAAGACTTTGTTAGGTCGTGGATTTCTAAGAGCGGGGTGGCCATTGGTTGAGATTATACGGTACAACAGAGGTCTATGGCTGGAACGAATCCCTACGCGGCACCGGTTTCTTACGAGAAGCCCAAGCAACCCTATAAGCTGACGATCCTCATGGACGGCGAGCGGCATGAGCTGACGATCAACCCGTCGTCGCTCCCACTGGGCCACAACGGCCTACCGGGCTCTATTTTGGATATCTGCGATGGCTTTGATCTCCCGCTGGAGCACACCTGTGGCGGCGTCTGCGCCTGCTCCACCTGCCATGTGATCGTCAAAGAGGGCTGGAGCTCGGTCAACGAGGCCACTGAAGACGAAGAAGATCAGCTGGAAGAAGCGCCTGGGCTGACCCTGAAGTCCCGCCTTGGCTGTCAGTGCGTCCCCAACGGAACTCAAGATGTCGTGATTGAAGTGCCCGGCTGGAACCGCAACGCCGTCAAAGAGACGCCGCACGAGCACTAGGCAAGCACCTCACGAATTACCTCACCGTGGACATCGGTGAGGCGGCGGTTGGCTCCGTTGTGGTAGTACGTCAGCTTTTTATGATCCAGCCCGAGCAGATGCAGCACCGTCGCGTGGAAGTCGTAGATGGTGGTGACATTTTGCTCGGCCTTCCAGCCTAGCTCATCGGTGGCTCCGTAGGAAAAGCCGCCCTTGACCCCCGCGCCCGCCATCCAGACCGTGAAGCCCTGCGGATTATGATCGCGGCCCTGACTCTTGGCCTGGAAGGTCGGCATGCGCCCAAACTCCGTGGTCCAGATCACGAGTGTGTCTTCGAGCAGGCCACGCTGCTTTAAGTCCGTGAGCAGTGCCGCCGTCGGCTGGTCGAGAATCGGGCAGTGCCGATCCAAGTCTGATTTTAATCTCTGGTGGGCATCCCAGTTGATCGAGCCCTCCGCCGCGGACGACGACGCACCGCAGAAGAGCTGGACAAAGCGCACGCCGCGCTCGACCAAGCGCCGCGCCAGAATACAGTTCTTCGCATAGGCTGCAAGATACTGATTGCTACTGTCCGTCCCGTAGAGCTTGTGGGTCGCCGCCGTCTCTTTCGAGAAGTCCGTCGCCTCGGGAGCCGAGAGCTGCATTCTTGCAGCGAGGGCGTAGCTGGCCAGCCGCGCATCGAGCTCCGTGTAGCCGGGCGCGCGCTTGCCGTAACCCTTGTTGAGCGCATCCAGAAAGCCCCGCACTCGTTTCTCGCTATCCGGCGACGCGCCCTTGGGCAAGTCTAAATCGGGGATGGCTTTTTCGGTATTGAACGCGACGCCTTGAAACGCGGCGGGTAGAAACCCATTGCTCCAGTTGGCGGGCCCGGCGACCGGTAAGCCACGCACGTCGGGGATGGCGACAAAGGCGGGTAGGTCTTGTGTCAAGCTGCCCAGTGCGAACGTCGCCCACGCGCCCATGCTGGGGAAGCCCTCGAAGATGAAGCCCGTGTTCATCTGCAGCGTCCCCGGCCCGTGGGTGTTGCTCTTGGCGGTCATGGCGTGCAGAAAACAAATCTCGTCGGCGTGCTGGGCGATATGTGGCACCGCGTCGCTGAGCCACTTGCCGCTCTTGCCGTAGGGCTTCCAGCCATAGGGGCTCTTGGCCAGCTTGCCCTGTCCGCCTTGAAACGTCACCAGTGCATCGCCACCGGGGAGTACCTCACCGTCGTGCTTGGTCAGGCCGGGCTTGTAGTCCCACATGTCTAGTGAGCTAGCCGCGCCGGGGCAGAAGATCTGGATGACGCGCTTGGCAGCCCTCCTCCCCCCTGCCCCCTCCTCCCGATAACCGCGGGAGGAGGGGGAGTTTGTGGCTTGTGCTTCGTCGGCGAGCAGGCTGGCGAGGGCGATGGAGCCTAGCCCCGTGGCGAGATTTCCCAAAAAAGCACGACGGTCACTCATAATAAAATCCCCCTTTCCCAAGGAGGAACGACTGCCCGGGAGAGGGGGCTAGGGGGAGAGGTTGGCTAGTAATACAGAAATTCATGGGCGTTGAAGAGAGCGCGACAGAGCGCAGGGAGGCCGTCCTTAGCGACCAGAGGACGGGCGAGCGAGAGCTCTTCCGCGCTTGGGCTGCGACCAAAAGCGAGGCGGAAGGCGTGGGAGATTTGTTTCTCGGGCGACGTGCCCGCTTCTTTTTGGAGGCGCTGGGCAAAGTGCGTGGCCTGCTCGCGGACGAACGGGCCGTTGAGCAGGGAGAGTGCCTGGAGTGGCGTGGTGGTTACCTCTCGTTTGGGGGCACGCTGGGCGCTCTCGGGACAGTCAAAAGAGGCGAGCAAGTTATCGCGGACGGCTCTGACGGCCATGCGATAGACACTGCGCCGCCAGGTCTCGGGGCCGTAGCTGGTGGCGGGGCCATAGAAGGCAATGTTCTCCTGTTTGTAGGTAAAGAGCCGGTAGGGTGGGCCGCCAAGCGTGCGGTCGAGCGTACCACTCGTCGCCAGCACCGCGTCCCAGAGCGCCTCGCTCTCCATACGCTGCAAAGGGCCGCGCCAGAGCAGGCGATTGCCGCCATCAAGCGCCTGCGCCTTTGGCTGAGGCGTCACCGCAGACTGCTTGTAGGTCGCCGATGTCACGATGAGCTTGTGGAGCTTCTTGAATGACTGCCCGCTGTCCCGGAACCCGATGGCGAGGCTATCCAGCAGCGCTTGGTTGCTGGGCTTGGCCCCGTTGTTGCCAAAGTCCGACGGTGTCGCAACCAACCCCACCCCAAAGTGTTGCTGCCAGATACGGTTGACGATCACCCGCCAGGTCAGTGGGTTCTCGCGCCGTACCAGCCAGCTCGCAAGCCACATTCTCCCCTCTTCGCCGGGCTGGAGAGGGGCTGGGGGAGAGGCTACTGCGGTGAGCGCACCGGGCTGGATTTCTTCAAGCCGTTGCATCACATCACCGCGCTTGAGCAAATAGACCGGCTCCGGTGCGACGAGCTTCCCGAGATAGGCACGCTTGCTGTCGCGCAGCTCGCGGGCTTTACGCAGAAGTGCCTCTCGCTCGCTAGGGGCTGGCTCGGTGGTTCCATGGGTCTCGTTGCTGGCAATCGTGCGCCAGCGCTCGCCGTCTTCGGAGACTTCAATTTTATAGGTGGCGGGGAGGCGATCGCTAAACTGGCCTGATGCGTCCCGGCCCCAGGTGATACGGCTGATGGTGGTCTCGTGAGGCAGCTCGACCTGCACCCAGCCCTTGCCCGGCTCGTTGCTGATCCAGGAGAACGCATTGCCTAGCCAGCCATCGGTGAGGTGTGAGATTTTGTGGTCGGGGTAGCCTGGCAGCAATGACGAGGCCGTGGGCTTACCGTTGAGCGCGAGGTTCTCGGAACTCTCGGGGCCGTAGATCGCCAGCTCGTCCAGACACGGCTCCCCACCGTCCTGCGTCGAGAGAACGGTGAAGCGGACAAACTTGGCGTAGGTGGGAGGGAAAGCTTCCTCATTGCCCAGCGCGGAGAGCTTCTGGTCGGCTTTGGCAAGATTGCGTACATCCCAGAGCGCACTCTGATACTGCCTTTGCTGCGCCGCAGTATTTTGTTTTGTGAGCTCCCGCTCGCCGTGATAGACTCCCGCAAATGTCGCGCAGAGCTTGTAGTAGTCGGTCTGTGGGATCGGATCGAACTTGTGATCGTGGCAGCGCGCACAGCCGACCGTCAGCCCGAGAAAAGTCTCCGATGTTGTGGCGACAATATCATCCAGATCGCTTGCACGCTGCTGGCGAGTCAGCACCTCATCTGGGCTAGGGACATCGTCGTGAACCCCGGCTACCAGAAAACCTGTCGCCGCTGGCTCCCCAAGTCTATCGCCCGCAAGCTGTGCTTTGACAAACTTGTCGTAGGGCATGTCGGCATTGAGCGCGCCGATTACCCAGTCCCGATACGGCCAGGCATTTTCTCTTAATAGATTGCGCTCGTAGCCATTGCTCTCGCCAAAGCGCACCACATCCAGCCAGTGCTTCGCCCACTTCTCGCCATACGCAGAAGACGCCAGGAGCCGATCCACGAGTTTTTCATAGGCGCTGGGCCGTGTGTCGGTGACAAATGCCGCGATCTCGCCCGGCGTGGGCGGCAGGCCCGTCAAGTCCACTGTCACCCGCCGGATCAGCGTCCGCTTATCTGCCTCCGGCGATGGCTTCAGGCCTTTCTGAGCCAGCGCCGCTCGAACCAGAGTATCTATTCCCACAGGCTTGCCGCTGAGGGGTTTGAGCGACCAAAGCGTCGTGATGGTCGGTAGTGCTTTCTTGAGCTGAGCAAGCTCACTTGCCGCGAGCTTCCCCGAGGGCGGCATCTGGCCTGAGTCGACGGCGCGGACAATACGGCTCGCGTTTTGGCGCAGAGCATCCGTGCGAGAGAGATCCAGCCCACCCGCAGGTTTTGTCCCACTATGGCAGCTCATACAGCGGTTTTGTACGATTGCATTTTGTGCCTGCGACGGCACCACGACGAGCAGGCACAAAAAAGTCATCCACCAGCGCATACGCTATTTTACACGTTTTTGCCAAAAGAAAACGGCCCGCCATCACAACCAGGCCCATTTATGGGTCTTGTCACAACAGCGGGCTGATTTATCTGCCCGTCTCTAGATGTCAGGGATTACGAAAGGCCGCTCACCGCACGGGCGAACAGATCTGAGAGACCTGCACGGTCGCCGATGGCACGGAGGGCGTTGAGCTCGTCGGCGTTGATGCGCGTGTTGCAGATCTCCAGTGCACGGTTGAAGTTGCGCACCGAGCGGGCCACCGAGGCGTTCTGCTGGTCTGCCGTATCCGTGTTAAGGGGCTGGCAGTCGATTCCCACAACGGCGTTGTAGCCG
>NZ_CBAYMC010000049.1:0-21036 GCF_964826245.1 Armatimonas sp.
CAGCCCCGGCGTGGCAGGTCTACACCGGCGTGCTCTACGGCCAGCTCGATACGGCGACTCTTACCCAAGCCCAGCGGCAGAAGCTCACCGACTCGGTCTGGATCGCCAGTGCGCTCTTTGGTTTTGTCGGGTTCGCCGATCCGATTCCCGCCTACCGCCTCTCGGGAGACGCGACTCTCCCCGGACTTGGTGGCCTGGCGGGCTTCTGGCGCGACTCTCTTACGCCGCTCTTGGAAAGTCAGTCCGAGCTCTTGCTCGATCTACGCTCGGGGAGCTACGTGAAGCTAGGGCCGCTGCCTGCCTCTGTGGCGGAGCGTGCCGTGGTGCCGCGCGTGCTTCAGAAGATGCCTACGGGGCCGCCTAAGCTCATCACCCACTTCAATAAAGCCACCAAAGGACGCATCGTCCGAGCGATCGCACAGTACCGGGGGAAGCTTCGAACCGCACAAGATCTAGCGCAGCTTGTTGCCACTCTGGGAGCGGATGTGGAGCTTTTGCCTCTTACGAAGCCGGGCCAGGCGCAACAGCTTGAGATAGTGCTACTCAACTTAGGGTAAAATAGGAGGCACATGAGGCTTAATCAGGCGGAGGCTAGCGAGAGTAGTTACAGCAGTACTCGGCAAGGGCGCTCTGAGTGGCCCGATGCAGTGGCCTACCGCGAGGCAATCCAGAGTCCAGGACTAACCTTAGGTGATCCCTTACTGACCGGGGTGAAAGTCGCGGAGAACCGGCAGGGGCTGCCCATTGCCTACACGGGGCGCTTTGCCGTGGTGTTTCGCCTACGCGGCCACGATGGCACGGACTGGGCGCTACGCTGCTTTACCAACCCGCAAGGAAGCTACGGAATCACTCGGGGGACACGCTACCGACTTCTGGCCACGCAGATCGCCAACCTCGACGATGTCTTTGTGCCGTTTCGCTTTGTGGAGAGCGGGATGCGGATCGCGGGGAAGTGGTACCCGACCATTGCGATGCGCTGGGCACAGGGAACGACATTAGGGCGCTGGGTAGAGCACAACCGAGACAATCCCGAGCGCCTGCGTCGCTTGGTGGGCTCGCTGGGGGAGCTACTCCAGCGCTTGGAAGCCGCGAGCATGGCCCACGGCGACTGGCAGCACGACAACCTCCTGATCAACGATGATGGTAGCCAGATCACTCTTGTGGACTACGATGGAATGTTTGTGCCAGGGCTGGAGGGCTATCCGTCGCCGGAGCTGGGGCACGTAAACTACCAGCATCCAGAGCGGCAAGTCCAGCACTTTGGAGTCGGGCTGGACCGCTTTGCCTGCCTCGTGATGCAGACGGCTCTGCTGGCGATTGCCCGCGATCCAAGCCTCTGGATCAAGTTTGGCGATGGTGAGAGCCTTCTTTTTAAAGCCTCGGATCTACGCGACCCGGAAGGCTCGCCCGTCTTTTCCGCACTGCGGGCACAAGCGGAGCTAGATCAGGACAAAGAGCTCGCGGACTCTCTGGCTCGTCTGGGCGATGCCCTCGCCCACGGCCCCGACTCCACCTTGCTTCCCACGATTATCACGGAGCCGCCCAAGCCACTCCCCGCAGAGCTTGTTGGCCCCCCCGAGCCCACGGTTCAGGAACGCCATGAGAAGGCCGAGAACTTAGACTGGATTCAGACCTACAGCGAAGTGGTCACGCACGACAAGTGGTGGCAGGCGGGCACCAGCTACCGCCACATGGGGCAGCGCCAGGCCACCAAGGATGTCTTCCGCTACCTAAACCAGCTCAATGAGTCGGTATTTGCCGAGAAAGAAAAGAGTAATCTCTTCGCCGTCCGGGCGGCGCTGGCGGGCGTATTGGTGGTGGCACTGCTCCTTGCGCAGGTGGTGCCAGGAACCTACTTGCCGCTGTTCTTGCTCCTCTGGCTAGTCAATGCTGTTGGGATTGGCTACGCCAACTGGCCCCACCGCAAGCTCCTCGATGAGCTCAACGCCGAGATCGCCAAGATGACCCAGCTTGCCGCGGAGCGCAAAGACCGGGTTGCCACCCGCAACCGGGGAGCCTCGCCGCAGGCCTTGCAAGCCGCTCAAGGGGCGCAAGCGGACTATGTGGCGGAGAAATTGCGCCAAGTTCCGGTGAACCGCGTGATTACCATTCACGGGATGCCGGTTCAGGTCAAGCGTGAGCTGGAAGCGGTCGGAGTGACCAACGCGCTGGAGCTCTCGCGCCGCACCAATCTACCCGGCATTCCGCAGCACCAGATCACGACTCTCCAAACGTGGTGCCGCGAGATGGAAAAAGAGTTTGAGGACGAGTGGCGCAAGTTCAGTGCATCGGCGAAGAATGTCAATGTCGATATCCAGCGCCTAGAGATGGAAGTCGCTGAGTTTGAGCGGGAGAGCACCCGGCTTCAAAAAGAGCGCGAGCAGTTCCCCACGACGACCCTACGCGCCTATCTGAAGAAGCTCCTGCCCTTTCTGAAGATCTGACTCCGATGGGCATTGACGATTTCCTGACGCATCTTCGTGCGGAGCGCGGCCTTTCGGAGAACACAGCAGCGGCCTATCGGTGTGACCTTGCGCAGTGGGAAAAGAGCCAGCTCCCTCTCACCCCCGAGGGGATTGAGCGTTATCTGGCGCAGCTTTATGCCAAAGGCATGGCCCCAAGCACGATTGCCCGGAAGCGTGCCGCACTGTCGTCGTACTGTCGGTTTCTGAGCCGTGAGGGAGAGCTGGAGACCAACCCGGTGGCGGTGGCCGTAGGCTTAACACGCCTGGAGCGCAAGCTGCCTCATACGCTGACGACCGCGCAGCTTTTGGAGCTGCTTCGTACCCCCGACCGTACCACGGCAAAAGGACGGCGCGATGCAGCACTGTTAGAGCTACTCTACGCAGGTGGCTTGCGTCTTTCGGAGGCGCAGCACCTGCGCTGGGGCGATCTTTCCCCCCAGCAGGGGAGCATTCTCGTGCGTGGCAAGGGCGGAAAAGAGCGCTATGTGCCGCTAGCCGCTGTCGTGTTTGAAAGCCTGCTGACCCTGCGCCCCGATGGGGTCGATGCAAAGCCGCTTGACCCTGTTTTTGCGGGAGTGGGGCGGGTGACTCTCTGGCGGGCGGTGAAGGAGAATGTCGCGGCGGCTGGGCTCGGAGAGAGACCCTCGCCGCACTGGCTACGTCATAGCTTCGCCACCCATCTGCTCAACCACGGTGCGGATCTACGGGCCATTCAGGAGCTGCTGGGCCACGCTCGCATTACCACCACCCAGATCTACACCCATGTCGCCACCGAACGTCTGCGTGTCGCCTACCGCGCTGCGCATCCACGGGCCTAGTCTCTCAGAGACGCACGCTTCCTATCGAACCTAAAAAAACCAGCCTCCACATGAAAATGCGGAGGCTGGTCTTTATACGCTTAACCGTATCGTCGCAGGTTTTACTTAGACACCGTCGGCGACAAACGGGAGCAGGGCGATCTCACGAGCACGCTTGATGGCCTGTGCCAGCGGACGCTGGTGCTTGGCGCTGGTGCCGGTGGTACGGCGGGGCAGGATCTTGCCGCGCTCGCTGACAAAACGTCGCAGAAGAGAGACGTTCTTATAGTCAATGAAATCTACTTTCTGCACGGTGAAGTAGCAGACTTTTCGCTTGACTTTTTTGAATTTACGGGGCTTAACCGTCTTTGAAATGGTTGCCATTTTAATTTTCCTTAGCTCTATTACTACTCAGCAAACGGGTCGCTGAGGTCGCTGTCATCGTAGTTATTCTCGGGCATCTGCCGTGCACGTCCACCGCCACCACCTGCGTAGCCAGCCTGTGGGCGTGCCGCCGGTGCTGCGGATCGCTCGTAGCCGCCACCCCGTGCTGCCGGAGCGGCTGCGGGTTGCTCATAGCCACCTGCATAGCCGCCCGCCTCACCACCTTCTCCGTCACGGGCTCGGTCGAGCCCCTTGAGGTTGTCGGCGACGATCTCAGCGGCCTTGCGCTTCTGGCCATCTTGGGTCTGGTACTCACGGATCTGCAGGCGGCCCTCGACGGCAACCAGCCTGCCTTTGGTGAGATACTGCGACGCAAACTCGGCACTCTGGCGCCAAGCGACGATGTCAATAAAATCGGCTTGCTTCTCCTGCCCTTGTTGTCGGGCTTCTTGAGAGAGGGGCCGATCCACGGCGATTCGAAACTGTGCCACGGCGATTCCCGAGGGGGTATACTTCAGTTCGGGATCTGCTACCAGACGCCCGATTAAGATCACGCGATTCAACATTCTCTTTTTATCCTTCACTCACAGACAATCTGTAAGTCACTAAAGTCAACACTCACTTCACCTAGCCCTTAAGAGCGTCTCCCAGCGCTGGTGATCAACTACTCCTCGTCGCCCTCGGCATCCGGAATCTCGAGTGCTTCGTCCTCTGAGGTCGAAGTTCCCAGGTCTGTGATGGGCTGAGGAGCCAGAGGCGCGGCAGCGGCGCGGGCAGCGGCCTCACGCTCGCGGCGCTCTTGCTCAGCGGCACGAGTCTTGGAGGGGAACCGGTCCGCCTTCGGATCTTGCTTGACGATCATGTGGCGAATCACATCATCACTGATCCGGAAAATACGATCCAGCTCACTCTTTGCGGCTGCATCGCTGAGGAAGTTCACGACGATATAGCGACCTTCGCGGTGGCCTTTAATTTCGTAAGCCAGTCGTCGCGGGTCCCAGATATCAACATCTTCGACAGAGCCATTGCTCTTGGTGATGACACCGTTGTACTTGTCGAGGATCGCCTTTACCTGGTCTTCGGCCAGGGTCGCGTCCACGATATAAATAGCCTCGTAGGCTGTTGCCATTTTAATTCTCCCTATGGTCTAGAATTTCGGCCTCTTTTTCGTACAAGAGAGGCAGGGTATGAGATAACTACGCCTTGACGGCTGCTGCGGCCCGCTTCATTAGACGGGACTTGCGGCGCGATGCGGCGTTCTTGTGGATGATACCGCGCTTTGCGGTTCGGTCAATCACGGAGACAGTCGCGGAGAGCGATGCTGCGATCTCCGCTGCATCACCACCACGAATGGCAAGGGAAGTCTTCTTGACGAAGGTCTTCATCCGGCTCTTCGCGGCGTTGTTGCGATCTCGGCGCTGCCGAGAACGGATTACATCTTTAACGACCGATTTGATATTGGGCATGTAACTTTCTATCCTTTATTGTGTAGTAAGCGCAGAATCTGGTTGTAGCTTCTGCATAAGATCTCGTGCAAAGAGGGAAACTTTTCCCGTCATGGAAGCAAAATTCATCTCCATCAGAACCTTGCCATCAAGGGTAACTCCCTCAGGGACTTCCCGTTGCACATCGGTATTGACCAAGCGAAAGCGCGTGTTCATGCGTGATCCCGCTTGCTCTAAATAGGTTCGTAGCTCTTTGAGAGAGTCTGCGGCTTTTTGAGGTTCCGCCTGGACTTCCGGAGACCAGGAGTAGCCAATCGTGACAACTTTGTTCGCTCCTTTAGAGCCGATAGACGCATCTGGAGGAAGGCCTAGTAGCTCGCCTGCCATGTTCGGAGCATCTCCGTAGGTCTGTGTCTGACGCGGTTGCGCCGCCGCGGCCTTGTTTTCTTCCTCTTGACGAAGCTCACTTTCCGACTTGGGCCGGCTCTCGAACTGGGCTCGGTTGAGTAGAACCATCCCACCGAGACAAGCTCCGACGATAACAAGTAGGAGAGGTGTGTTGTTCTTGGGTCTCATGAAGCACTCGCCTCCGGGATTCCGAGCGCTTTTAATTGCTCGCCACCGCCCGCACCCGCGGTAGCAAGTATACGCTCCCGAATGACTTCCATGGGCAACGCTGCCTGCATAACCGCTTCCCGCAGAAACGTCTCCCGATCTTTAGAGAGGAGCAAGTCTAGCACCGAGATGCCTAATGTTTCCGAGATTGCGGCGAGGGCAGGGGAGAGAGCATGGATCTCATCTTCGGCACGGGCACGCTGCATTCCCTGATGAAGCTGTAGCTCTCGGATGGCGTTCTCGACCGGCGCCACGAGCACACTGTACTCATTGACTTTTTCCAGAATCAAACTAGCCACTTCTGAAGACATGCAAAAACCTCACCTTATTTTGGCGCAACGGCTAGTATATCGTAGGGAGGAGATAGCGTCAACCTCCACGAATAATTACTTTGATGCTACAAAAGATACTAGAGCGGGAGCTTGCCAGTGGGTTTTCATCGCTGCCAGGCACCCACATTAAAGGAACACTCCCCGTTCCGGGCGCACTGCTCAACCAGGCGCTCAAGGACGCTCTCGCGAAAAAAGGTGGCCCCATAAAAGGCGTGATGGTAGCGCTTCTCGAAGGCACTAAAGCCATCGCGGTGGTTGCGATAGATCAGTTTCTCTTGCCCAAGACCCTGGAGCTGCCCTTTACTATCGAGCCCCTAGTCGCTAAAGACGGCAAGCTGATCGCGGTGATCGAGCTGGAGCCGCCAGGGGGGCTTGTTGGGGTGCTGATTCCGTTACTGGCAGGACTGATGCCCGGAGTGACGGCCAACGGCACGACGCTGAGCATCGATCTGGGGGCACGGGTGAAAGAGAAAAGTGGGCATGACGTTGCGCCTCTGATCGAGAGCCTGACCCTAAGCACGCGCCGAGGCTTTTTGGACATTGCGTTCTCCCTGCGCGTCCCGGAGGAGAAGGCATGAGAGAGCTGCTAGAGAAGATCTTGTCGGGGGGGGCGAAAGAGCTGGCGGGGCTGGAGATCGAGGGCGTGATCCCGATCCGTCAGGAGCTGATCAATGAGACGATCACTCAGGGGCTGAAACAGGGACTGACCAAGGAGATCGAGCTTCCTAAAGAGGCAAAAGCGCCTGAGGCCTCCCAGATCAATGCGCTTCTGGCTCACGTGAAGCGCGCGGAAGTGACTGCAGAAGACGGTAAGCTGACCATTGCATTTCACGTGAAGGTGACTTCCTGACCTCATGAGTTTTATCACCGAGGGGTTTCTGGCTAGCATTCCCGTGCTGTCTGCCGACGAAGCGGCAGTGGTTCGGGAGCAGTTTAATGACCTAGAGGCGCGGGTGGGGCGGGAGACGGCGCAGATCGGGCTTCTGGATCGGCATCACGATGAGCCGTTTATCGCCGCACTGGCACGACACCCCAAAGTGCTGGAGGCGGTGGAGCGCGCGCTGGGGCCAGATTTCTTTCTTCTGGCGACCCACTTCTTCTGTAAGTACGGCGAGGGTGAAGCGGCATCGACGTTTGTGGCATGGCACCAGGACGTCACCTACTGGGGACTGGAGCCTGCCACGGCGGTGACGGTCTGGCTGGCCATTGACGATGCTGATGAAGAGAATGGGTGCATGCGGGTGATCCCCGGCTCGCATGTTGCCGGGATTCGGGAGCACGCGACGGCCCAACAAGCGGGCAACTTGCTCAGTATCAACCAAGAGGTGCTGGTGACGCAAGACGAAGAGGCGAGCGCGGTGAACCTTCCCCTGAAAGCGGGGTTTGCATCGCTGCACGAGGGCTGCCTGATCCATGGGAGCCTGCCCAATAGGTCAACGCGGCGGCGCTGTGGCCTCACCCTACGCTATGTCCCGACAGAGGTCAAGCAGAGCACGACCAACTCGCAGGGCAAGCGCTGGCACCCCACTCTGGTGCGCGGTATTGATCGGTATAGACACTGGACAGAAGAGTGACAGCTGCGCTAGTGCGCCAGATAGGCCTTGAGGGCGTCTTTCCAGTCCGGCACCACCTCTCGCTATTTGCCTAACACGCAGTCGGGCAGCTAAAGCAGCCCGCTGGTGCGGCAAGAAGGCTAAAGCCCTCTCTGACCCTTGTGGTCAGCGAGGGCTTCTCATTGCTCAGCACGCTTTCTGTGATGCTCATAGCCCTCTCGGAGGTGCTCATGGCCGTCTCCGAGATGCTCATCGTTTGTTCTGACATACTCATGGTGCTCTCGGAGGTGCTCATTGCCAGTTTTGAACAACTCGGGAGGCATTCCCATGAGATCTTCTGGCTCTCACCAGAACTCAGGACTGCCTCCCCATCGAACCGCTTACTTTCGGCGGCGCTTTGCCAGCACCGCAACGCCGCCAAGGGCAAGAAGAACCAGCGTGCCGGGTTCGGGGGCGGCGCTGGAGAGAGCAGGAGAAAATGCCAGGCCGCCAGGTGAGTTCATGTTGCCTGAGATGCTGCTCTGAAAGACACCCGCGGAGTTGAACCTGCTGATCGTATTGTTGCCTAAATTTGCCGCATAGAGGTTTCCCGTGGAGTCGAATGCTACGTCTACGGGGCCATCCAAATTAGTGTTAATATTGCCCTGATACGCGCCTGCTGCATTAAATATACTAATCGTGTTGTCGCCAAAATTTGCCGCATAGATATTGTTACTTGCATCTATTGTCAGGCCGTAAGGGAAGTTTAGGTTGGTGCTGATACTGCTAATAAAGGTACCCGCGGAGTTGAACCTGCTGATCGTATTGTTGCCCGCGTTTGCTGCATAGAGATTACCACTGGAGTCAATGGCCAGGCCTATGACCCCACTTAGGTTGGTGCTGATGCTACTCTGAAAGACACCCGCGGAGTTGAACCTGCTAATGGTATTGTTGCCCGAGTTTGCTGCATAGAGATCTCCACTGGAGTCAATGGCCAGGCCTATGACCCCACTTAGGTTGGTGCTGATGCTACTCTGAAAGACTCCCGCAGCGTTGAACTTGCTGATGGTATCGTTCCCCCCATTCGCTGCATAGAAGTTGCCGCTGGAGTCGAATGCGATCCGAGCGGGGCGATTTAAGTTGGTGCTAATGCTGCTCTGAAAGACACCTGCGGGGTTGAAGATGCTGATCGTATTATTGCCAGAAGCTGAATTTGCAACGTAGAGATTCTGTGCGTGTGCGGTTATTGCGGTGAGTGTGGCGCTACTGAGGAGGGCTAGTGCGGTGAGAGGGATAAGAGAGCGAAGAGTCATTAGGGGTGTTTTACTTTCCTGAGTGTATTGAGCGGATCTTAGGGAACGGGGTACCTGGATGGCGGGGAGCCGATGCTATCCCGATGAACCAACTGGGTGGCTGATGCCATAGGTATTTATACTGAGCAGCCACCTGGAAAGTCTAGGTTGTTCCCGAAAGTGAAACAGAGTTCCCGTTGTTGAAACAGCCTGAACAATCTAAAATAATGGCTGTTATACGTCATGGAGCTAAGTGCGTTTCTCAAAGAGCTAGTACGAAAAACGGAGCTTTCGACCGTTGTGTGTGCGGAGCAGACCGGCGTGAGCCGGACATCGCTCTGGCGCTGGTTGAGCGGCAAGTCCCTTCCGCGTGATATCGAGCTAGAGTCGCTCCTGAAGGTGCTGACAAGTGATCCTCAGATACGTGCACGTGCCTTTACCCTCTTGGAGCAAGCGCGGGGCGGCGGGGTTCTACGGCTCCAGGAAAAAGTCGGGATTCCTCTCTTAGACCGCAGCATTCTCTTGGTGGCTCTGCGTGAGCGTCGCGGCTGGAGCCAGACCTTTGCCGCAGAGCAGGCAGAGATTCCCCGCTCGACCCTGGCAAACTGGGAGCGGGGTGCCAAGTGGCCCAGCACCGACCGCCTCCACACGCTCTGTTTTCACTACCAGGCCACGCACGGCGAGTTCCTGGCGCTCACACTGCCCTTCACCAGTGCCGGAGTGTACCTAGACGAGTCCCTCGACTTGGTTGAGATTCGTCAGCGCTTCGAGCGAGATGCACTGGGGCAGGTAGATCCCATCGCCACCATGATTCTCGCACAGCGCCTCGGCCAGCTCGCGCTAACCGACCCCGAGGCAAAGGCGCTCCTCTGCCGCGCCTACGCTCACCTGGGAAATCTCTTTCCTTTGATACAGACGCGCCCCCGAACGAAGTACTTTCTTGACCTCGTAGCGAAGCTAGAGCCGGAGGGCTCCTCGGAGAACTTCTTTCAGTACACGCTCTCCCTCACACACTTCATACGCGAGCAGTTGATTTATCTTCCCACTGGCCCCAAGGGAGACGAGCTGAAGCGGAAGGTTAAGCCAAAGATTGGAAGGCAGTGTGAGCTTGTCTTGGCGAAAGTCGAGAAATATGTGGAGGACATGCCTCTACCTCTCCAAATTCGCTGGCTCGATCACATGGCTCAAGCTAAGATACAGCAAGGTGATTTCAAAAGCGCGACAAACTTCATTGAGAGAACAGACCGTGTTTTTGAGGAGTCTGGGGATAGTTTTATCTACGGTCGTTTAGCGGAGAGAGTACATCGCTATATGAACATGAAAGAGTACGAAAAGGCAATTAACATGATTCCAACGAGTGGATATAGTGACGAGCTGATTTTTCTCGATTTTAGTTATTTCCGAGCGGCTTGCCTATACCAGCTAGGAAGTGTTCATGAGGGAGTTAAGCTGGCGGAAGACATCTATAGGCGTTTACTGAGTATGCCTGTCCCTTCTCCAGGTTCGATCAGGATGTTAGAGCGTTTTCTCGAAGACCATGCGCTGAGAATGACGATGAAGTCCTAAACGCACGGGGTATCGCATATTAGGTACGCCCGTATAGCGTCTTGCCAGTGGGGGAGCGTGTCCATCCCACGTAGCGCGAGCATCCGTCGCTCCAGGGGCGAGACTTGGGGGCGCTTGGCGGCGGGCTTGGCGGTGGCCACATACTCGGCGAAGGTGGTTGCGAGAACTGGGGTGCTTAGTCCTGCCTCGGCAACAATAAATCGGGCAAACTCAAGAAGTGAGCACTGGCCCGCGTTGGCGACATGGTAGGTTCCTGGAAGGGGATCCGCCGCGAGATCCAGAAGCACACGAGCGAGATCCACCGTGGATGTCGGGCTGATGAGCTGATCTTCCACAAACGTCAGGCTCGGGCGCGACTGTGCGGCTCGCACAATCGTGTCCACCAGGTTCTTGCCGTGCTTGCCGTAGAGAAACGAGGTTCGGGCGATCATGCTGTGGCTCGGGAGAGAGTGGCGGACGAGACGCTCCCCCGCTTCTTTGCTCGCGCCGTAGACACTCTGCGGGTTCACAGGGTCAAACTCGTGGTAGGCACTGCCCTTAGTTCCGTCGAAGACAAAGTCGGTAGAGACTTGGAGGAGCCACGCCTTTGTCTCGGCGCAGACGGCTGCCAGATGGGCCGCCCCCAGTGCGTTAAGCCGCCACGCTGCCTCAGGCTCGCTCTCAGCACCGTCTACATTGGTCCACGCCGCGCAGTTCATCACCGCGTCAGGGCGGTGGCTAGCAAGGCAGGCCTTGACAGCGCTTAGGTTCGTAATGTCGAGCGCCGTGCGACCTGCCAAAGCAACAATGTCGTGGCCTCGGCGCTGTGCCTCGGCCACGACATCACATCCTAGCATTCCCCCTGCGCCCACAATCAGTAGTTTCATAACCTCTCCTCCTCAGCCCTCCTCTCCCGGACGCTCGTACCTCGCTGGGAAAGGAGGGAGCCTCAAAAGCCCCTTTCCCAAGGAGGTACGACTGCCCGGGAGAGGGGTTGGGGAGAGGTCTTACTCCCGCTCGTCCATAGGGACAAACGAGAGACCACGTGGCCCGGAGTAGATTGACTCAGGCCGGATGATAAGGCTCTTAGGCATCTGCTCCAAGATATGGGCCGTCCAGCCACTGGTTCGTCCGACCGCAAACACCGGGGTGAATATCTCCGAGGGAATGTCAACGGCATGTAGAATTAGGGCCGCGTAGAGCTCAACATTGGCGCGGAGCTTGTTGCCTGGCTTGCGCTTCTCTAGCTCATCCACCGTAGTCTGCTCCACGATCTTGATCAAGTCAAGGAGATGATGGTCGCCGGTCTCGTCTGCCATCTTATCGGCGGCATCGGAGAGAAGGGCGGCGCGGGGGTCACGCACTTGGTAGACACGGTGTCCGAAGCCCATGATGCGCTCCTTGCGATCCAGCGCGGCGCTAATCCAAGGCTGCGCATTCTCCGCCGTCCCAATCTCATCAAGCATATCCAGCACGGGGCCAGGGACACCACCGTGGAGCCAGCCCTTGAGCGCCCCAATCGCGCCCGTCAGCGCCGAGACCATGTCCGAGTTTGTAGACTGAATCACGCGGCCTGCAAATGTGGAGGCATTAAACCCATGCTCGGCGACGGCCACTAAGTAGGCATTGAGCCCTGCCACACGCGCCCTGCTCGGCTCCTTGCCCTCTAGCATGTAGAGAAGACCCTCTGCGAGACCGTGTTCGGGCTTAGGGGTGACTAGCTCTAGGCCCTCGCCTAAGCGATACCCGTGCGCAACCACAGCGGCGATCTGCGCCTGAAGGCGCGCCGCACATCGCAGTGCCGAAGGCATGTCCGCGGGAGCATTGATCGGCCAATCCACTGCATCATCGCCAATGGTCAGTGTTGAGACCCCGATCCGCAGAATATCCATTCCATTGGCATAAGGGGCACAGGCCCGAAGTGTTGCCAGGGTGGGTTCTGGCAGCTCACGCGCCGCCGACATCTCCGCCTTGAGGGCATCGTACTCAGCGCGGTTGGGGAGCTTGCCGTGCCAGAGTAAATAGCAGACTTCCTCAAACTCGACATTGCCAGACAGAGAGCTGATATCGTAGCCACGTAGGGTCAGCTTTCCGTTCTGTCCATCTACTTCCGCGATCTCAGTCTTGGCAGCGATAACGCCCTTTAAACCATCGTAGATCTTAGGTTCCGTTGTCTGGGTTTCGGGAGAACTCATGTTTTTCTAAACAATCCTTTTCGGAGGGAATAACCGTGGGATAGTACCCCGGTTCCCATTTTTCTGTCAACGTTATTTCTTGGCGATAGTTGGTGACCAGGCCAGTGAGTGTGCTCGGCCTTTGCGATGGGTGAGGTTCAGCGGGGTGGCCGTGCCGGTTGATGGAATGATAAGAAGGTCACTCACAGATATAAAGGCAAGGGAGCTACTATCGGGCGACCAAGCGATCGCACTCACGGGCTTGTCAAAGATGCGCTGAGGCGGCTCTTGTGCCGCAAGCCCTCCGATAAAGAGCCCTACCTTATCGGCATCACCCTCATTTGCAAAAACACCCACCGTTTGATTGTTGGGAGCGATGGCAAAACCCGTAGGGGCAAAAGGAAATGGGATGGCATTGGCAGGCTTAAAAGAGCTGTCAAAGCGCACCAGAAACGCCTGGCCCTCCATGGCATCGGTCTGTTCGCCAAGCTGGCTCAGGAGTCCCGTGAGCTGCTCGGCGGCAGCCTGTCCTTCCTCCGTGTTCTTGGGGGTAGGAAGCGTGATGGGCTCTTTCAGGGGGGAGCCACTATCAAATAGAACCACAAAACTTCCATCGCTGAGTGCCTGGAACTGAAGCTTTTGGGCGGAACCCAGAAGCGCGAGGGTCTTGTCGTTCTTGAGATAGACCGCCAGCACCTCGCCCCGCTCACGCTTGACAGCGGCAAGAATAATCTCGCCACCATTGGCCACGGCGAACCGGGCGACGCCTCCCTCGGCAAAGAGGGCACCCAGCAGAGCGTTGTCTCGCTTGTCTTGAACCGTCGGGAAGATCGCCGTGGCATCCGAAGCGTCGGTCGTTGTCCTTGCGACTTTTCCGCTATCCAGAAAAAAGAGGTCGCGATCACTGCTAAACAGAGGCAGCTCTTTGGTCGCTGATGTGGTGGTAAGGGTGATGATCTTACGAGCCGGAGCCGCTTCTGTCAGGCTAATTTGGCGCACACTGTCCAAGCTACGGTCCGCGGTAAAGGCAAGGTGCTGGCCGTCTTGGGAGAAGACCACTTCATCTTCCTGTGCGGAGGTATTGGTGAGGCGCGTGGGCTCACCGCCGGTTGCGCTGGCGAGATAGAGGTCCGTTTGCCCGTCTTTTTCCCACGCAAAGGCGATCTTGCCCGCCGTACTGGGAACACCCGCAAAGGGAAGAGGAAAGCCGCGATAACCCCAGAGGGCGAGGCCCCCAAAGATGCCCAGCGCAAGCACGACGAGAAAAAGATTTCGCAGAGTGAATATTTTAGGACGCATAGTGAACTCAATAACCGCGCGCGACGTAGCCACCGAGATAGCCCGTGTAGCCCATTGCCACCGCCGCTAGTAGCGCGACAATAAGATAGATAATATAGGTCTGGCCCGCCTTGCGATCCCAGGTGCTGCGGGCAACCCCAAAATCACTGGTTGCACTTCGCCAAAGAAGTAGCAGCAGCAAGACGATACTGCCGCCTAGGGCGAAGTTACGGTGCCGGAAGAGGTGCTCCGCAGGCTCCGTGACCCATGGGTCGGCCTTGAACCAGCCAAGCTGTCCCCAGAGACCCGAGACAATCGCCGGAACCGAGAGGACAACGGCCACGACAAGTGACCAGAAACCAACCGTGCGCCACTCTTTTTTTCCAAAGAGCTTACTGCCGATATCGAAGGCAACGGAAACAAGAGCGAGAGCGAGAGCGAAGTGGACGCTGGCACCGTGAAGATGTTGCCAGAGCTTTATAGGGTCTTCCTGAGGCATAACACTCCCATGATACAGAACGTGAGCCGGTTAAGCAAAATTCTCTTGCCGAATCTAAAGTTCTAGTTTACAATGTGCGCGTTGCGACTCTGACGTGTGTCGCGACTCTGACGTGTCCGTTTGAGAATGTTTTCAGAAAGGTTTTTGATTATGAAAGTCGCGATCTGTGTTTTTAGTTTACTGTGTATGCCTGGTCTTGTGTCGGCACAATCAGGCCCTCCTGGTGGTGGCTCTCAAGGAGGCGGATCTGGTAGTGGTTCAGGTGGAGGGAGCGGTACCGGAGGGGGAACTACGATTCCATCTTTCCCTGGTAACTTTAGCGCTGGCCCGATTCCTACGATGTCTCTAAGTGACCGTGTACTGGCCGAATGGGTACCTGGCGATAAAATGATGCCAACGCAAATGAGTGGTTCTAGTCCTGTTGGTTTCCCCAATCCACCTATGAGTGTTGTTCCGAAAGCTTCATATGATATTAAATGGCAATTGTTAGATCGAAATAGCCCTACTTTAGTGCCTATGCATGGCCTGAATTGCCTTGCCAATATACTATCAGGTACAGGAGCAACAGGAGGGTGGGATGGTAACGACCCTGGAGCAACAATACTGATCGATGGTACAACTGCTGGAGGTTATGCTTCGCCATCAGCAGGTATAATGGTTGGTTTAACTGGACAACATGTACATGGTTCAGAGCCATATAAATATTTATATTCTGCACAGTATTCCAGTTCTACTTACGAATTTTCGGGGACAAACGGATTTTATAATCTAGTCGTGAAGACTTATTCCTATTCAGGTGAGTCAGCTGTTTTTTGGAGGCCGATCTAGTAATAATTTTCCAGTGGATTCAAGCCTAACTGTAGCTTAGGGATTCTTCGTCGTTATAGCTATCTGGATTTTAGATTTTTTGATGTAGTATCTGATCTGTAGTTAGGTCATAATTTAAAATGATAGTGACATTTTTCAAATTTGAACGGTTTTTATGGTGGATTAATCGTGAGAATTTGAAATAAAAAACGGAAATTGGTATGGTGACTTATGAAGCCTGTATGTAGGGAATTCGTTTTTAACGAAAATAAAAAGTTGGACATCTCTTTTTTTGGCAGTCTTTCTGGATTTTTTATTGAACTAAAAAAAAATTACAACATTAGAATCGATTGTGACAAAGATATTGTTAACCAGAGAGTTGTTATTAGTGTCAATGAGATTGACTTGGATGGTTTGTTAGTCATATTGATTAGTTCTATGTCACATTCTTTTGGAATTGACGATCTTTATATCGTTGAAAAAAGAAGTGATTTTTCAGGTAGAGAATATCTTTTTTTGAAAAAGACAAGAAAAATGCGAAAAATAGAGGAGTTAATTCTATCAGAGCCTGTAGGAAAAATACGTGATTGTTTAAAAATGACTCGTGATATTGCTCTTGGGAAAATTAAAAGTCCAGGAAATCTTAATAACTTTATATCTGGAGATGTTTTTGCAGATTCTATTAAAGGGCTAAATGATAATGCGATTGAATCGTTAGTAAATGGGAAAAGTGTTGTGGTTAATAATATATCTTCGAGGCTAAATGCGAATTATAAGCAGTATTGGCATAATATATGGGGCAATCAAGAATCATTAAGTCCGATAATTAAAGTAAATAATCCTCCTTTATACGAAGGAGTATCATTGCGTTTAGAACCAAACTCGAGTAGTGCTCAAAGATTTACTCTGCAATTGCGTGGGGCATATGTAACATCACAATCAGTAGGGACTACCGGAATAGTTTTAGATACCATGGCTTTTGGTGACCGATCCTTAAGTCCATTAACAGGGAATTTACCAGAAGAAATTTCATTGCTTCCTGAAAAAGAAATCATTGATCTTGAAAAAGATCTATTTAATTCAAAAATAAATAAAAAAGATAGAAGTAATCCTGGATTTGTTTTGAGTGTTTTGTCAAAGAAAGCAAAAATTAATTTAGCTGCCGAATATTTCTTAAAAAAGCATCATTCAGGTATTGAATGGGAATTTACTAAAAGAAAAGCAACTTTAAAATCTTTTGCAACTGAAATATGGTTTAACTGGGGTATTCTAATACAGGAAAATAAAGGGCAGTTTATTGCTTGGAGTCCAACTTATGCTTTTGATCGACGAGCAGATATTTCTGATTTTGAGTTAAGAAATTGGAAAGAAAAAATTAAAAAAAACCAAGATTTTACTTTGAGAAAATTGATTGAAATTGTCAATACTTATAATATATACCAAGTTAATGAGACTTTATTTAAATTTTTAGCAATTCCATATCTCGATAATCTTTCCGTAGTAACCTATGAATTTTTGAAATTTCTTGGTGTTATGCCTTCAAATCTTTTACAAAAAGCAATTGAACCAGAAGGGCTTCTTTGGCAGGATATACAAATATCTATAAGAAGACAATTTAATCTTAGTGTTGTTAATCAGTTGAATTATGAATTTCCACCTGTGATGATTAATGATTATTTATATGATAAATCTAAAGGTGTGATTAAAATTACAAAAGCAATTAATAATAGGGATATTGCTGAATTCACACTTAATCATCCTTCAGGGTATCGTTTATTTAGTGTGAGTGTTTCAGGGACTGCACAATAGTCCATGATAGAATAAGCGCAGACAGGTCGCCGCATTTAGCGGCCTGTACTTTCGTTAAGGGTGAAACTATATGCTGGCGGATGTATCCAAAGATTTAAGCCTGCTTGCGGAGCGCCTCGACGATATCGGGAGGCATCTTTGACCTCCCTCGTCGAAATAAAGAGATAGCACAACTCGAAGCGCTCTCAGCAGAACCAACGCTCTGGGACGATGTGGCCCGTGCCCAGAAGACCATGCAGGCCCTGGCCAAATCTAAAGAGGAGGTTCTGCCTTACTTAGACCTGAAGCGCAAGCTAGACGATGCTCTGACTCTCGTGGAGATGGCCGAGTCCGACGATGACCCAGAGGCCTACGAGCCTGAAGTGGTCGCGGAGCTGAATGAGATTCTGGCGGGCATTGATAAAGTGGAGAACGCGACTCTGCTCTCAGGGCCATACGATACCTACGATGCGATCTTAGAGATCAAGCCGGGGGCAGGGGGCACCGAGGCGTGTGACTGGGCCGCGATGCTGCTCCGCATGTATCTCCGCTGGGCTGAGGCCAATGGCTTCAAGGCGGAGGTAAACGATGAGCTTCCGGGAGAAGTGGCGGGGATCTCGTCGGCGACGGTCTTCGTGACGGGACGCAATGCCTACGGGATGCTGCGCTCCGAGCACGGGGTGCATCGCCTCGTGCGCATCTCGCCCTTCAATGCCAACGGAAAGCGTCAGACAAGCTTCGCCGCCGTGGAAGTTCTGCCGCAGATCGAGGACGACAGCGAGCTGGTGATTGACGATAAAGACCTGCGGATTGATACCTACCGCTCCAGTGGGGCGGGTGGGCAGCACGTCAACAAGACCAGCAGTGCGATTCGGATCACGCACCTCCCGACCAATATCGTGGTGACCTGCCAGGATCAGCGCAGTCAGCTCCAGAACAAAGAGGTCGCGATGCGTGTCTTAAAAGCAAAGCTAGGCGAGCTGGAGTCGCGCAAGTTCGATCAGAAGATGGCTGAGATTCGCGGCGATCAGCAGCGCATTGAGTGGGGAAGCCAGATTCGGAGCTATGTTTTCCAGCCCTACACCCAGATTACGGATCTCCGTAGCCGGGTGAAAGTGACGGACATCAATGCGACGATGGATGGTAACCTTGAGGCGCTACAGCTGAGCTACTTGCGCTGGTTTGCAGGAAAAGGGGCAGCAGGAGATGCAACCGATGACGACGATGAGATTTAAGTTTCTGGCTCTGGCGGCACTCACACTGGGGGGATTTATCCTCCCGGTGCAGGCCCAGACAGAGAAGACCGCCATTCGCTTGGGAGAGGCTGAGGCCGGTAACCTGGTGGCGGATGCGGTTCGTCTTGCTGTGGGGGCCGATGTTGCCCTCATTCCCGCCGCCGCTTTCAAAGGTAGCAAAGCTGCCTCCGTGGATGTCGCGATGGGCCTACTCGACCCCGCCACGGATGAGATCGTCGTGCTGAGCGTACGAGGCAGCCAGCTCAAGGATGCCCTAGAGCGCTCCGTCTCGTTTGCCGGAACCCCGTTTGCAGGCTTTCTCCAAGTGTCTGGCTTGGTGTTTCAGTACAACAGCACCAACGACATTGGGGAGCGTGTCCTAAAAGTGACGGTAGGTGGAGCCGCACTTGATCCCAAAAAGCTCTACAAGCTCGCCACCACCAAGCCCCTCGCCGATGGCCAGCAGGGCTACTTCCAGATTTGGAAAAAAGAGCAGATCATCGCCGGAGCGAAAACCGTCACCCTCGCCGATGCGCTCAAAGCTCTCCCCGCAGGCATGAGTGCGAAGATCGAAGGCCGCATTGTTCGGGTGGATAAGTAGCTTCCCCCCTAAACCCCGCCGGGCGGGGGGATCGTGCGGTTGAGGTTGTCTAGCACGCGGCGTAGGTAGCCGCGTGTGGCCACCACTTCCTGCATCCCATCAAGCGATCTCTCTCTCTCTCCGGCATCGTAGTCGGTAAAGAGCTGGCTGAGCCGAGCCTTGAGCGAATCGTAGGCTTCCGAAAACTCCACCTGTGCTGCCACTAAGTTCTCGCGCTGGCTTTCGTCGCCGTCCTGGAACTCCATCAGGGCCTCCTGAAGCTCCATCACGGTAGCGAAGAGTGCTTGGGGCGGTTTGGAGTCGCGCAGCTCCCCGAGCTTGACACTTCGCTCGCGACGAAGCAAGTACTCCGCGCGGGTGAACGGGTCTTTGAGCGTACGATACGCATCGTTGACCAGCGCCGTCGAGGTCAGGGCATCGTCCTGGGTTTCCGTGCTCGCTGCTGCAAACCGATCCGGGTGAAAGCGCCTTGAGAGCAGACGGAACTGCGCCGAAAGCTCCTCGTCCGTTGCGGCTGTCTTGACACCCAGAATCTCAAAGTAGGATGCCGTCGGATCGAGAAATTCGGGCATTATTTCGCGGTGAAGCTGGTGCCGCAGCCGCAGGAGCGCACGGCCTGTGGGTTCTCGAAGACGAAGCCGCCCTCCATCAGGTTCTTGATGTTGTAGTCTAGGATGGTGTCTTTGAGGAACTTGGCGCTCTTGATATCCACCACGACCCTAAGCTCTTCTTGTTGGTAGAGGAGATCAAACTCAGGGTCGGGATCAATCTCAAAGTCAATGACATAGGAAAGTCCCGAGCAGCCGCCGCCGCGCACACCGAGGCGTAGAAGAGCGCTCTCCATGCCCTTCTTTTTCGCCTGACGCTTCACGGCAGTGATTGCTGCGGGGGTCAGTGTCACGATCGGTTCAGTTGTCGGGATAGTTTCCATGATATTTACTTGATCGCCAGTGCCTGCTTGGCCTTGTAGTCCTCGATCGCTGCTTTGATAGCATCTTCGGCGAGAACGGAGCAGTGAATCTTGACGGGAGGAAGCGCGAGCTCTTGGACGATATCAGAGTTCGTGATCTGCATCGCCTCTTCCAAGGTCTTGCCCTTGACTAGCTCGGTGGCAAGGCTGGAGCTGGCAATCGCGGAGCCACAGCCAAAGGTCTTGAACTTCGCGTCTTCGATCACGCCGAACTCGTTGATCTTGAGCTGGAGCTTCATCACATCGCCGCACTCCGGTGCGCCGACAATGCCCGTTCCCACTTCCAGGGAGTTTTTATCGAAGGAGCCCACGTTGCGTGGGTTCTCGTAGTGATCAATAACTTTTTCAGAGTATGCCATTTTTTTTAATCCTTATAGTGTTCCCCCGTCGGACGGGGGCTAGGGGGGAGGTTAGTGCGCGTTCCACTTGACAGTAGCCAGGTCCACGCCCTCAAGATGCAGCTCCCAGAGGGGGCTCATCTCGCGCAGGCGGCTGACCTCACTGATGACTTTTCGGGCGACCCAGTCCACTTCCTCTTCTGTGGTGAAGCGCCCAAAGCCAAAGCGTAGGGAGCTGTGCGCCAGCTCATCGCCGAGGCCCATGGCTTTCAGGACATAGCTGGGCTCCAGGGATGCTGAGGTGCACGCGGAGCCGGAGCTAAGCGCGACATCTTTCAGGCCCATGAGCAGGCTCTCGCCCTCGACGAACTCAAAGCTGATATTGAGGTTGCCAGGAAGGCGCTGGGTCGGGTGGCCGTTGATGTAGCTACTGTCACAGGCATCCATGATCGTCTGAGTCATGCGCTCACGGAGGGCCGTCAGTCGCTCTGCTTCAGATTCCATCTCTTCCATTAGTAGCTCCGCGGCCTTCCCGAAGCCGACAATTCCCGGCACATTGAGGGTTCCTGAGCGGAAGCCGCGCTCGTGGCCGCCGCCGTCAATCTGGGCCGTCAGCTTGACACGTGGGTTGCGACGGCGGACATAGAGTGCCCCGATTCCCTTGGGACCGTAGATCTTGTGCGCGGTGAAAGAGAGCAGGTCAATATTGAGCGCATTGACATCGAGGGGGATCTTTCCGTAGGCCTGAACCGCATCGGTGTGAAAGAGCACGCCATTCTCGCGGCAGATTGCGCCGATCTCTTTGAGAGGCTGGATCACGCCGATCTCGTTGTTGGCGGCCATGATCGAGACCAAGATGGTTTTATCCGTGATGGCAGCTTTTAGCTCGTCGAGATCAATTAGTCCATCTTTGCCCACACCCAGATACGTAACCGACTT
>NZ_CBAYMC010000050.1:0-20921 GCF_964826245.1 Armatimonas sp.
CCCGCGCGACGCGCCACGCGGGCATGTCCGAGATGCCGACATAGAGCACTTTCCCCTGACGCACCATATCGTCGAGGGCGCGCATCGTCTCTTCGAGTGGCGTGATGCCGTCGTCCATGTGCACCCAGAGCAGGTCAATATAGTCCGTCTGGAGGCGCTTGAGGCTGGCATCGAGGTTCTGCACCAGGCTCTTGCGGTGGTTGCCGCCCGCGTTGGGGTCGCCGTCGCGCAGATTCAGCGTGTACTTGGTCGCCACCACGAACTGATCGCGCTGCCCCACAAGAAACTCCCCCAGAAACTTCTCGCTGGTGCCCTCGGTGTAAAAATTCGCTGTGTCCAGAAAATTCCCACCACGCCCCGCGTAGAGCTCCAGCTGCTTGCGGCTCTCAGACGCATCCGCGCCCCAGCCCCAGTCCGTGCCAAACGTCATTGTGCCGAGAGCGATCGGCGAGACGCGCAGGCCGCTGCGCCCCAAAAGTCGGTAGTGATCCAGTTGCATACCAGCAAATAACCCAAATATGGGCTTGTGGTTCCGGTACAATCGCGCTATGGGAAGTAATCGTTTGATTCTGGGGGGGCACTCGTTTATCGCGCAGCTTGGCTCCGATCCTGCGCCAGATACGAAGACGCAAGACGCGATTGTGGCGGCGTGTCTGGATGCGGGGATCACGACCTTCGACACGACCTATCTGCCCGAGCGAGTCGCGCTGGGAAGCTCTCTCCAGCGGCTTGGGCGGCGCAGTGAGGCGCAGCTCATCGCCTGGAACTTCTTCACCGACTTCGGCCCCGACGGCTCCGTGGGTGGCCACGCGCCCTACGAGTCGCAGCATATTCACCAGATGCTCCGTGAGCTTCAGAGCGAGCATATCGAGCACTTGGTCGTGCATCCCGTGAGTGATCCGGCGGCGCAGGAGCAGCAAGAAGCGCTGGCGGTTTCGTGGCAACAAGCAGGCCATGTCGGGCGACTAGGCACCTGGATGCCGCCGCTCGACACGCCTCAACCTGGCCCCTACGCCTTTGCCGTCGCGCCGTGCAATGTCACCAACGCCGACGATGCCACGCCGCGCTTTGCCGCCTACAAAGCCCTCGGCTGGGAGACCCTCGCCACGTCACCGTTCGTGCGCGGCTGGGAGCTGGACAAGCAAGTCGAGGGCCAAGGAAAAGACAAAGCCACCGTTGCCGACGAAATGCTCCGCTTCTCCGCGTTCTTCCCGAATGTGGACAAGCTCATCGTCGCCATGCGCCGCCCCGAGTGGGTCGCGATCAACTGCGCCAGTGTCGCTCGTGGGGGACTCTCTCCCGGCCATCTCCCCGCGCCTTAGAGCGCTTCCCCTCGTCCCGGCGAGGCACGAGCCATCAGGGTAAGAGAGGTGGCAAGCTCCAGCGAGCCGGGGAGATGGCTACTTCCCTCTCGGCTCCACTCCCAGTAAGTTCTTGACAAAAAAGTCCATGCGGCGGCGCTTGCCGTAGAGGCTCTCGCCTGCGCCATGGTTCGCGCCGGGGAAGACAATCAGCTCGTAGTCTTTATTGGCCTTGATCAGGGCATCGGCGACCTGCATCGTGCTGGCGGGGTCTACGTTGCTGTCTACCTCGCCGACCGTGAGCAATAGCTTGCCGGTGAGCAGGTGGGCATTGACCACATTGGAGCTCTCTTCGTAGGACTTATCCACCGGGTAGCTCATCCACTGCTCGTTCCACCAGACCTTGTCCATGCGGTTGTCGTGGCAGCCACAGTCGGCGACGGCAGCTTTATAGAAATCCCCGTGCCAGAGGAGCGCGGCCAGCGCGTTTTGGCCGCCTGCGCTCCCGCCATAGACTCCCACGCGGGTGAGGTCGAGTGATGGGTACTTCTGGGCCAGCGCCTTCATCCAGAGAATCCGATCCGGGAAGCCGGCATCTTTGAGGTTCTTGAAGCAGACATCATGAAACGCCTTGCTGCGCCCATCGGTGCCCATGCCATCGATCTGCACCACCAGAAAGCCCAGCTCGGCGATTTGTTGGGCGTTGCCGTAGCTACTGCTCCACTGCTTCGGGACAAAGAAGCCCTGCGGCCCGGCGTAGATCTGCTCAATAACCGGGTATTTTTTTGCGGGGTCGAAGTTCGTGGGCCGCCAGAGCACGCCGTAGATATCGGTCTGGCCATCGCGGCCTTTTGCCACAAAGCGCTCGGGCTGCTTCCAGCCGGTGGCTAGCAGTGCTTTCGCATCGCCTTTCTCAAGAGTCGCGAGCTTCTTGCCATCCGATGTGCTATGTAGCTCGGTGATCGTCGGCAAGTCCACGCGGGAGTAGCTGTCCAAGTAGCGCGTGCCATCGGGCGAGAGAGCAATGCGGTGCGTGCCGTCGCCGTCGGTGAGGGGCGTGAGTGTGCCACTACTTACCGAGACGTGGGCATAGTGAACGTGATACGGGTCTTCGCCGGGCGTGCGCCCTGCGACTCGGAGCAGCAGCTCACCTTTGTCTTCGTCGAAGCTCTCCACGCCGCGCACGGTCCACTCGCCCTGGGTGAGCTGCCGCTTTAGCTTTCCATTTGTGGCATCGTGTACAAAAACATGATTCCAGCCATCACGCTCGCTCGTCCAGACAATCTCATTGGATTTTGCCAAGTAGCGTGCCCAGAACTTGCCTGAGTAGTTGATAAAAGTCTTGGTCGCGTCCTCAAAGAGTGTCTTGGGGGTGCCGCTTGCCGCGTCTACGCTGATCACGCGCATGAGCTGATGGCCGCGCTGATTGTACGCAAAGAAGAACCGCGATGAGTCCGCACTCCAAGTCACGCCCGCGCCCCAGCCCGAGTCGCCCAGTGCAGGCAGGCTCCAGGGCTCAGGAAAGAGCGACTCGTTCAGCGCCATGGCTTTCTTATTCACCACATCAAACAAAACCGGGCGCGGGTGCTCGATCTTATCGCCGGGCTTGAGGTAGTCTAGCGTCACGAGCTTGGGCTGCACCTGCTCTTTAGGCGACGACGACACGATATAGACCTTGTGCTCCTGCGCGGCCTCGGTGCGAAACGCGACCACTTTGGTGCTATCGGGCGACCAGAAAAATCCCGTGCCATCGTAGGAGTCTTTGGGCTTGCCATCGGTGCTCAGCGCTGCGGCCTCGCCGCCCGCGCTGGGGCGCACCCAGAGGTTGTCGCCTTTTACAAAGGCAATCCACTTCCCATCGGGCGATGCACCCGGATTTCCGCCGCGCTGCGCCTCGCGCCGCGTCGGGGCGGCACGCTTGCCATCCACGACTACCGTGCCCCCCAGCGCGGGAGCCGTCGCATAGCCCAGCACTTTCCCGCTGGCATCGCGCACCTCCCAGGCATGGCCACCAAACGTGCTCTGGCTGTACTTCTTGCCTGGTGCCACTTTCCCGTAGGGCGTGCGGTCGCTGCCACTCACCCAGAACAGAGAGAGCTCGCTGCTGGTCTGATTGTCGAAAACCAGATCCACCCGCTCGCCCGCCTCGCCCTGCTGAGGCCGTGTCGTGAGTCGCTGGACGCTCTCCGTGCCGAGCTTTCCTCCTAAAGCGGCCTTGAGCGCCGCCTCACTAGGAAAGCGCTGCAGCTTACCATCGGCCTCAGCCAGCACCCACTCAAAGGCGTTTGCCCCCGTCTCCACCCGGTACCAGAGCCGTCCACCCTCCAGCCAGTTGGGTGCGACACTCGCACGAAAGACTTTCCCGCGCGACAGCTCCCCGAGCTTGCTCGCCCGCTCGTAGTCCGCCTTCGTTCCCTGCGCCTGTGCCATCCCCGATACCCCTAATACCAACACAACCATCCCGATGATAACCGTCGGGTAGTTTTTCATAGTTTGGGTCGCTCCGAGAGCCCTTTGTGGATCAGGGTAAGAATCTCGTCGCGCTCGGTGCCGGCGAGGGTGAGGCGCGGGGCACGCACCCACTCGCTTCCGAGGCCCGCTTCTTGAAGCACAAGCTTGATCTTCTGGACAAAGTGCGGGCCGATATCGAGGGTCATCAGGGGCAAAAACCAGCGCCAGAGCTCGCGAGCCTTGTCCCAATCCCCCGCCATCATCAGCTCCCACATCCGGGCGTTCTCTTTGGGGAAGGCGAGGCCGACCCCGGCGATCCAGCCCGTTGCGCCCATCAAGACGCACTCAGGGATAATGGTGTCCACGCCGCCGAAGATCGCATAGCGGTCGCCGCAGGCATTGTAGAGCTCGGTGATGCGCGTGGTGTCCGCCGAGGACTCTTTAATCGCCACGAGGGTCTCGACATCGGAGAGCTCAGCGAACATCTTGGGGGTGATGTCCACGCCGTAGCCCACGGGGTTGTTGTAGACGATGATCGGGAGCTTGCTGGCCGCAGCGACCGTGCGGAAGTGCGCCATTGTCTCGCGTGGATCGGACTTGTAGACCATCGCGGGAAGCACCATCACGCCATCCGCGCCAAGCGCTTCCATGTCCTGAACATACTGACAAGAGGCTGCCGTGCTCATCTCCGCCACGCCCGAGAGCACGGGCAAGCGCCCTGCCGCGACTTCTTTGGCATGCTTGACTACGGCGCGCTTCTCTTCGGGAAGCAGGGTCTGGTTCTCGCCCAGTGAGCCGCATAGGATCAGGCCGTGAATGCCCGAGTCAATGAGAATCTCAAGGTGCTTTGCCTGTGCTGCCCAGTCAATGCTCTGGTCTTGGTGCATCTGGGTGGTGACGGCAGGAAAGACACCACAAAAAGAAACGGGAGAGATTTGATTATTTATCATGCATGGATTATAATTCATCTTGCACACAATGTCAAAAACTTTATCTAAATTTATCGCCGATGATCTGCGGGCCAACCCGCCTGTCTCCGAGGAGCCCCTCACACTGGCCGCGCTGGCGACACGCTACTCCGTAAGCCTCACCCCCGTGCGCCAGGCCGTGCGCGAGCTGATTGAGTTAGGTTTTTTAACAAAGTCCGCGACGGGGAGAATCCACCCGGGGCCCTCCTTTGGAAAAGGGAGGGTGCAAAGGAACAACGAGGCGGGTGGGTTCGGGTGGGCTCGCGACTGGGAAGCCGAGCTACGCACCGATATTCTCCAGCGCTCGCTTCGGGGCGATCAAGAGTTTCTGCGTGAAGAAGCCCTCGCCGAGCGGCTAGAGATTGGTCGGACCGTGCTGCGGCAGGCACTGCACCAGCTTGCGGGCCAGGGCTTTGTGGAGCATGTTCCCCGCTGTGGCTGGCGTGCCCGCGAGCTGACTCTCTCCGCGGTCGAAGACTGGCTTCTGGTGCGTGAGCGGCTGGAGCTTCTGGCGCTGGAGCAAGCCTGGCCGCACCTTGACCCGACTGTGCTCGTGCGGCTTCGGGATGGCAATGAGGGAGCACAGCTCGACAACAACCTTCACCGCTATCTCATCGCTGCCGCCAATAGCCCGCTCCTCACCCAGCTCTTTGCCCAGCACGGCGCGTACTTCACGGCGCTTTTTGATCATGCTGCGCCCGAGACCAAGATGGAGGACGCGATGGCGGCCCAGCACCGCGCGATCTTAGATGCTCTCTTAGAGCGCGACCTAGACCGCGCCGCCGCCACGCTTTCGGCTCATATTCGTGCCCAGCGCCGCATTGTCGAGAAGCTCTTAGGGCAGCTAAGAGCTCAGTCGTAGCGGCAGGCGAGCTGGCCTTTTATAGGATCCCAGACGACCGAGAGAGTGCCTGCGAGTGTGGCTTGCAGTGCCTCGCCCAGTAGCTCGTGACGCCAGCCGGTGAAGAGATTACGCACCGAGGCGGGGTTGCGCTGGATGGCGAGCTGGCGCAGGGCATCCGAAGGGGCGAGCAGGGAGGGAGGCATGTCCTCTTCCATCGCCCGGACTTTCACCACGGCGGAGAGAAGCTCCAAGAGCGCGGCTCCGTGCTCATCTAGCGGCGGCGATGACTCGGTGACAGGCCAGAGCTCCTCAGGGACTTCTAGGCCGCGCTGGATCGCCAGAACGAGCTCCTCCGCCTGACGCGTCCCGACACCATTGACAGCGCGTAGCTCCAGCACAGCAGCGGCTGTTTTCGGCTTGCGCTTGGCAAGCTCGACGAGCGGCTCGTCCTTGAGAACGGTCCGACGCGGCTTGTTGCGCCGACGCGCTTCGTCATCGCGCCACAGAGCCAGCTCCTGCAAGATCGCCAGTTCACGGCGGCTTAGCCCCTGCTTGCTGCCCACTTTCTTCCAGAGATCCTCCAGGGGCGTGGTCTCGGCCGCAGCGGTCAAGAGCCGCTCTGTGTGCTCCGTGGCCCAGACCACTCGTCCGCGCCGCTCTAGCCGGGCAGAGAGCCGGTCGTGGAGCTGGTGAAGGTAGCGTACATCGTCGGCGGCATAGCTACACATCGAGGGAGTTAGGGGGCGGCGCGACCAGTCGGAGAAGCCCTCCTCTTTGGAGAGCTTGACCTTGAGCACGGACTGCACGAGTGCGCCATAGCCAACTTGGGTACCAAAGCCCGCAAAGGCCGCCGCGATCTGAGTGTCAAAAAGGGGAGCAGGAATGTGGCCTAAGAGCGCTGTCAGAATCTCGACATCCTGGCCGCCCGCATGGACGATCTTAAGGATACTAGGGTCGGTGAGGATCGCGCCAATGGGGCCAAGTCCTCCCAGAGCCTGGACATCCAGCAAGGCAATCATGCCGTCTACGGTGCCGACTTGAACCAGCTCCAAGACGGGCTCGTAGGTTCGCTCCCGGATAAACTCGGTGTCAATCGCAAGGCGCGGGTCGGTGTCAAGGCGTGCTGCTAGCTCAGTAGAGAGTTTTTCTAGCTCATCGGGGCGGGTCAGGGGGGCAATCACAGAGGCTATTAAACCCTAAACTTGTCTTAAATTGGACGCTCCGGCGTATAATTCTAGTTCATGCGCATTTTATTTCTCGGAGATGTTGTGGGAAAACCAGGCTTGGAGGCAGTGACTCAGCACTTGCCGGGGCTACGCAAGGAGCTTAAACCTGAGCTAGTGATTGTCAATGGAGAGAACGCGGCGACCACGGGACGCGGGATCACGGAGCCGATTGTTCGTGAGCTGGTTGCCAGTGGGGCAGATGTCATTACGACGGGCAACCACGCCTGGTCGCGGTCCGACGAGTGGAATCTCTTCGATGAGGAGCCACGGCTTCTGCGGCCCGCCAACTACCCACCGGGCGCTCCGGGACGTGGCTGGGGGATCTTTCGGACGCGGCAGGGCAAGCTGATCGGGGTGGCAAATCTCATGGGCCGTGTCACGATGGAGGCGCTCGACGATCCCTTTCGCGCCGCAGATGCCATTATTGCCGAAGTACTGCAGCAGACCCCTCTGCTCTTCTTCGATTTCCACGCCGAGGCCACCAGCGAGAAAGCAGCTTTTGGGTGGCACTGTGCCGGTCGCGCGTCCGTGGTCGTAGGTACCCACACCCATGTCCAGACCGCCGATGAGCGCATTTTGCCGGGTGGCACCGCCTATATCACTGATGTGGGCATGTGCGGCCCGGAGAACTCCGTGATTGGGATGGATATCGAGGTCTCCCTAGCACGCTTTCGCACCCAGCTCCCCACTCGCTCCAGGGTCGCCGACGGCGCGGCGATCCTCTGCGGGGTTGTCGTGGACATGGATGACACCACAGGCCGAGCCCAGCACATCGAGCGCCTGCGCCGCCGGATTCCCCTTTAACCCTTTAGGTACGGCGCAAGCACCACGCCGACAGCGGCATCGCAGGCTTTCTGGGCCTCTTCATCGGCCACGTTGGTTGCCACGAGCACCGCCAGGCGCTTCTTGGGTGCAACCCAGGTGGTGCAGAAGTTCATGGTGTTGCTACCCGCATGGTTGAGCACCATGCCCCCTGCCCAGCTTCGCTGGGCCACAACCCAGCCGCCTGCGTAGTTTCCCCCCAAGAGTGGCGTGGTCAGTGCTTTCATCGTCTCTGGCTTGAGGAGCTTCTGGCGCTCCGGGTCGGCAAAGACTGCCACAAACTTGCCCCACTCCCCAATCGGGAGGTGCACACGGCCCGCAGGAGACATGAGAGGCGGGTTGTCAGCCTTCTCTTTAGGGTCTATCGCCACCAGCTTTTTGTCCTCGCGCAGGTGCTGCCAGACGAGGGGAGGTGCCCCAAACCCGCCGCCCATAATGCCTAAGGGCTTCCAGAGCCGCTCGGCAATCAGGCGCTCCCAGGGCGTTGCCGCGAGCTTTTCGACCAGCATTCCCAGGATCGCGTAGCCCGCGTTGGCATACTGGTACTTCCCAGCGGTCTCATCGGGGGGAGTGGCTAGGCGCTCGATATACCAGCGAGCACGCTGCTTTTCCAGGGGCCCCGTAAAGCGATGCATGTAGAGCAAGTTCTTGCCTTTGGGCTCGTCTTTTGTCAGGCCCGCCCGGTGGGCTAGGAGTGCCTCAATGGTCGTTGCCTTCCAGGCTGTGGGCGTCTCGGCAACCAGCTCTCCCAGGGTGGACTTCCAGCTCAGCTTGCCTTCGTCCACGAGAAGCCCTACCAGAGCGGCTGTCATTGCCTTGGTATCGGAGCCGATATGGAAGGCATCCGTGGGGAGCGCGGGATCCGTGCCGCCTGCCTTGCGCACTCCCGCCACGAGCACGGTCTGCGGCTTGCCCTCTGCCACCACAACCGCCGCCAGAGCAGGCAGGTCGAACTTTTTACGAAGTGCCTCTAAAGCTTCGTCATGGGTGTGGATCATGCTTTTAGGATACCCTCGGCGCTCCAAAGATAGGAATGTCCCCTTCCCATTGAAACGTCTGCGCACGGATCACCCGGTCCCACCCGGAGCCCGCGTGCCGTGCACTGTGATAGACAATCCAGTCTTGCTTGTTTTTCTTGCCCTCGCGCACAAACGAGCAGTGCCCCGGCCCAAAGATACTCGTCGTTTTTGCAAAGACGGGCTCGTGGTGCTTTTTCCAGGCGCTCGGACTGAGCGGATCGCCGCCGGGTGGGAGTGTGAGGCGGCCCAAGCAGTAGTCATCGCACCATGAGCCCGCCGCCGAGTAGACCACATGAATCGTCCCGTTGCGCTCCAGAACCTGTGGCCCCTCGTTGATCGTGGGGAGCTTCCCTGGGCCGCCACTGCCGCGTTTTTCCCACGCAAGCTCCGGCGACGAAATCTTCACGCGCTCGCCGCTCGGGGTCAGCGGATCGGCCATCGGGCAGATATAGAGATGCTGCGCCGTGTTCTCCGTGCCCTCCCAGCCCGACCAGAGATAGTAAAGCCGCTTTGTCTTGGGATGCACCAGCAGCGTCCCGTCAATGGCCCAGCGGTCGGGCGTGAGCGCCAGCTTCCCCACAGAAACATACGGCCCCAGCAAGCTCGCCGAGTGGAGCGCAATCATCCGATGGTTTTTATTCTCCCCATCGTCGGCAGCGACATAGATATACCAGTGCCCTTGGTAGAGATGCAGCTCCGGTGCCCAAATTTCCTTCGAGAACGGCCCCGTCTCTGGTGCCTGCCAGAGCGGCTCAATCACCGCCACGCCCAGCCCCGCCAGTGTCGCCGCTCGCCGAATCGCCACCCCGTTGTGATGGCTCTGGCATAGAATAAACTGTCCGTCGTGGTGGATTACCCAGGGATCGGCCCCGGCGCAGATTGGATTCATAGTATGGTTCCTTGCAGTGCATCTTCGGCAAAGTTGAGCCAGTGGGCATAGAGCTTGTTCTTGGGAAGCGCGATCAGGCCCGGTAGGTAGTTTCGGTGACCGCCAACAAAGAGTGTTTCTGGAGCACTCCAGCTCGCGCCGCCATCGTGGCTGAAGCAGAGCTTAATATCGAGGTGGAGCTTGGGGGCGGGTGTGCCGGGCTTATCCGGCGTGGCTTGGGCTTCATCGGTGCCGAAGATGCAGATGAGAGTGCCGTCGGTGCGCTTGGCGAGAAATGGCGAGAGGGCCATGTGGGGGCGCTGTGGTGCTTGAAAGAGCAGGCGGCGCGGTGCCCAAGTCTGCCCGTCGTCGTCGCTGGTGACAATACGAATCACGCCGGGATGGGGCGGCTCGGTATCCACACTCTCCAAAGCACAGATTAAGCGCTTCCCGACACTCACGACAGTGCCCATGCCATCACGGGAGAGCTTTTTATCTTCTGCGCGGCTGACCACAACCGGCTCGCCCCAAGTCTTTGTTTTTGCGTCCCAGAAGCGCCCCATGAGCCACTGGTGCCCTGGAAAGCCGCGCAGAAACGGCGTCTCTTCGTCGTCGTAGACACAGAGCAAGCGCCCGCCGGGAGTATCAAACAAAAACGGGGCCCAAAGCCCCTGTGAATTAGCAATAACTGTCGAGTGCTGCTGCCAGCTCTTGCCGGAGTCAATGCTCTGATAGACCTCGATGGCGTAGGATTTCTGGGCGTGGTGGTTGTGGCGGCAGACATAGAGCAGCCCATGGCGCTTGCTGTCCAGAAATGCGCCATCGCCCAGATCCGTGGCATTGTCCGGGTCGCGGATAATGGAGACGGGCTCGCCCCAGGTCTTACCGGAGTCCGTGCTCTGAGACGCGAGCACCGTTGCGCCATCTTTGCCATGCTCCGTGCGTGCCCCCAGAAGCGCCCCGCTACGCTGCCGGATCGCGCCACGCATCACCGGGATTTTCCAGGGAGTCGGCTCAGGCAACGCGGCGGCCTCGCAGGGGGTGCCCTTGCAGGTTGACTCCCTGGTAGGTGGCGAAGTCTCTCGCGAGCGTGAGCCTATCTTGCCAAGCACCACCCGGCGCTTTTGCATCGGGCCAGTGAACGGTCACCGTCTGTCCTTCTTGGCTCCAGGTTCCACCGGGCGCACTGGTGGTACCATCGGCCTTAAAGGTGAGCATAGTCGCCGCGCCGCCCTCGGGGGTGTGCTCCCAGGCCCCGATCAAGCCCATCCACTTGGGCGGCTTGGGGGCATCTTTCAGGCTCGGCCAGCCACTTCGATCCCAGCGCAGACTGCCCATGAAGAGAGTGGGGATGCCGTTGTTCTCCGCATCGTAGGCGTGGCAGAGAAACGTGTCGCCCACCACGGCGCAGTGCCCCGGCCCACGCCAGCGCCCTTGGCCTTGAGAAACCACGGTTCCACCGCCCTGCAAGAGCGGCTTGCCGTCGCGGTCGAGATACGGCCCTTCGATTTTCTGGGAGCGCCCGACGACGCTTTTATAGGTGCTATTGACGCCCCGGCAGCAGAAGTCATGGCTGACAAAGAGGTAGTACCAGCCGCCGCGCAGGGTGATAAACGGAGCCTCGATCGCGGTGGAGCCCGGTCGGGCCGCGATACACTTGGGCACCGCGTTTGAAATGGGCTTGCCCGTCTTGGGATCAAGCTTGAGCAAGAAAATCCCCTGCCAGAACGAGCCAAAGCTCAGCCAGGGCGTCCCATCTTTCTCGACAAAGATATTGGGGTCAATCGCGTTGTAGGGATCGCCTTTTTGCGATATAAAGACCGGGTCCTCGTCGCGCCAGCCATCACCGCCGAGTTTTTCACAGCTCGCCATCCCAATCGCCGAGCGCTGGCTCCCAAAAGTAGAGACGGAGTAGACGAGCCGCCAGCGCCCACCCCAGAACGAGATGTCCGGTGCCCACGGGTTGCGCGTGCCGGGAACAAGCTCTTTGTGCCAGGCAGGAAGCGTCGTAAAAATCTCTTTAACATACTTCCAGCTCACGCCATCATCGGAGAGCCGGTAGGGAATCCCATTGCCGGTTGAAAATAAATGCCACTTACCTTCGCTCTTTGCCAGCACCGGATCATGGACATGCTGAATATCGCCCGAGAGCTCTTTCATCTTATTCTTTGAGCCCCGACGACGCCATTCCCGCTAGAATGTGGCGCTGGAAGATCAGAAAGGCGAGAAGGGTGGGGAGCGTGCACAGGACGCCCGCCGCCAGAGTCAGGCCGTACTCACTGGCGTAGCTGCTCTGAAACAGCGCGACTCCCACCGGAAGCGTGTAGTGATCCACCGAGTCTAAGTACACCAGCGGGCCGAGAAAGTCATTCCAGGAGCCCACAAAGGTGAAGATCGCCAGCGCGGCCAGCGGTGATTTGGAGAGCGGGATAATCACGTTCCAGAAGATCCCAAAGCGCGAGCAGCCATCGATCTCTGCGGCCTCTTCCAGCTCGCGCGGGATTCCCATAAAGAAGCTATGGAGCATGAAGAAGCCAAAGGCACTGCCGCCCGCCGGGACGATCAGCGCTAGCGGCGAGTCGAGCCAGTGGAGGGCATTGAGCTCCAGATAGACTGGCACGAGGAGAATCTGCCCCGGCACCATGAGCGTCCCAATGACCAGAGGGAAAACCCATTTCTTGCCCGGCAGCTCCAGCCGCGCGAACGCATAGGCCGAGAGCGACGCCACGCAGAGCACCAGCAGCGTGGTCGCCATGGAGATCCCAAGCGAGTTCAGAAACCAGCGCAGGAGAGGAATCTCTTCGGGGGTTCCCAGCACCTCCTGGAAGTTGGCCAGAGTCGCGTGCTTGGGGAAGATGCTCTCAAACTTGACCACCTCGCCATCGGGCTTGAACGACGTGATAAAGATCATCGCCACGGGAAAGACAAAGATCAGAGCAGCGATTGCAATCAGCAGCTCCGCAGGCGAGAGTTTCCGTCGGCGCATTATTTGGACTCCCGCATCAGCCGGAACTGAATAATCGAAAAGACGGCGATTACGAGAAAGAGCAGCCAGGAGATTGCGGCGGCGTAGCCCATGCGGTAGTTGTTAAACGCGGTGTCGTAGATGTACTGCACCAGGGTTCGGGTCGAGAGCTCGGGGCCGCCACGGGTGATCATGAAGACCTGGCCAAAGACTTGGAAGGAGCCGATGACGTTCATCACCATCGAGAAGAGCAGCACCGGGCGAAGGAGCGGCAAGGTAATCTTAAAGAACGCCTGTGTCCCCGTCGCTCCATCGATGGCGGCGGCCTCGTGGTAAGAGTTTGGGATGTTCTGGATCGCTGCCAGAAAGACCAGCATCGGCCCGCCCAGAGTCCACCAGAGGGTCATGATCACGATAGCGGGCATCGCCCAGTTGACGTCCGAGAGCCAGGCGATCTTGATGCCAAAGAACTTGTTCAGATAGGCATTGAAGAGCCCAAACTCCGTGTTGTAGAACCAGCGCCAGAGCAGGCCAACCACACTCACGGTCAGCAGGTGCGGCAGGTAGCACAGTGCCCGCCAAAACGCGCGGCGCTTCTCATTGACCTGGGAGAGGCCAACCGCCAGCAGGAGCCCCAGCAGAATGGTCGCCGGAACCGCGAGATAGACAAAACGCACCGTCGCCCAGAGCGCCTTGTAGACATACTCGTCCTTGAGCGCTTCTTGGTAGTTAGCAGGCCCCACAAACTGCGCGGGGCGTGCGGTCAGAATGTCCCAACGAAACAGGCTCAGCCCCAGGCCAAAGAGCAGCGGCCCCAGTACAAAGGCGACAAAGAGGATCAAGTGCGGCGCGGCAAAGAGCCAGGAACCCATCCCCTGGCCCCTTCCCTGCCGCAAGGAAGGGGATTTATTTGTCATGGCGTCGCCTCCCGCTTGATAATCTCATTGACGCGTTTCTCGGCGGCGGCGAGCGCGTCTTCCGGGCTGGCCTTGCCCCTCAGGATCTTCTCCACCGCCAAGTTGTACTCAGTCTGATACTCAAAGATAAAGGGCAGGCGCGGCTGGTACTGCACAAACGAGATTTGCTTTGCAAAGGCGCTCTGCACCGCCATTTTCTCAAAACGCTCGGTCTTGCGCAGGCTCGGGCGAGTCGGAATCTGGCCGCCGTCGGCCCAGTCGAGGCTATTGTCAGAGAGGAAGCGCATGAATTTCCACGCCGCCTGCTGCTTCTCAGGAGTGAGCCCTGACTTCAGGCAGAGGTTGTGCGAGTCGGCCCAGACCGCCGTGTGATCGGCCACTTGGGGCACGGGAGCGCCTGCAAAGTCGAGGTCTTTCTGCTTCTGGAGGTCGGCGAGCATGTAGATGCCCTCAAAGACCATCCCGATGCGCCCCTGGCGAAACCCAATCCAGGAGTCGATATTCTCCGGCGAGGGCACGAGGCCATCTTTGATGAGATCGTGGCAGAAGCGCAGCGCCGCGATATTTTTGGGGCTGTTGAGCGTGCAACGCGCGTAGTCCGGCGTGAAGGGCGAGCCGCCGAACTGCTTGAGAAACGTGTAGGTGCAGGTCTCAAAGTTAGTAAAGACGTAGCCCCACTGATCGGGCTCGCCGTTTTTACCGGGCTTTTTGATGCGGCGCATCGCCTCCAGAAACTCCACACGATTGCTCGGAGGCTTCTGGGGATCGAGCCCCGAGTCGCGGAAGAGCTTGCGGTTGTAGTACATGCCCATCGCATGCACATCGAGTGGGAGACCAAAGTGGCTTCCCTCAACTTTTGCCGCCTCCCAGACATTGGGATCGAGGTCGTCTGTGGCCGCAGGAAAGTCACCCAGCAGCGGATCCAGTGGCGCAGCAAAGCCCGCACGAGCGAACCTGAGCAAGGCGCGGGTGTGGAGCACAAAGACCTCGGGGGCGCGGCCACCCAACCCACCCACGAAGAGCTTGTTGTAGTAGGTGCCCCAGTCCATGCGCTGCATGAGCACCGTGATCTCCGGGTTCTCCTCGTTAAAGCGCCGGACGAGCCGAAGCATCGTGCGTCCATCGGGGCCGGTGAAGCCGTTCCAGAAGCGTATGGTGGTGCGTGCACTGCTCCGACCGCAACCTGTGAGCGGAGCAAGGCCAAGCGCACCCAAAAAGCGCCGTCGTGTCAGCATCAAGAGAAGCTAGCGTCCACCATAACTACCACCTTGGCCACCATAACCACCACCTTGGCCACTAGGGCGACCGTAGCCACCGTAGCCACCGGGACGGCCGTAACCACCGTAACCACCACCCTGCCCTGCATAGCCTCCACTAGGACGAGCTCCGCCCCCGGTCATGTCTTTTCGCATGTTATCCATTTGTTGTTTCATACGTCCCTGCGCTTCAGTATCAGCGACATTACGTCCCCCAGACGAGTTGGGGCCAAGAGCTCGTATTCCGAAGAAAGCAACGAGAGCTAGTACAGCGACTACAGCGGCAATAATTGCCCAAACAGGTATTTGATTTTTCATAGAAAAACTACTCCTCAGTTATTGTAAACCGTTTGTTAATCTGAAGATTATTTAGGATCTGGATTCTTCCAGAAGGCCAAATAATTTTAACTTCATCAATTTTTTTTAATTTCCCCAGCCCGAAGGTCAATAAACGCTGACTCTCAGAGAGAAAGCTCCCTCCACTATGAAGATAGCGTTGTTGTGTTATACCCCCAGATTTCATTTGAACCAAAGCACCTATAGCATCACGATTTGAATATTGACCAATCAGCTTTATAGATATCCAGTTATTTTGATTACCTCCATCATTTCGGAGTAATAAGAACCTACCATTATTATCAACTATACCTAAATCGAGATCACCGTCATCGTCAATATCACCGTACGCAGCCCCTCTTCCTACAATGGAAAAATCTAGCAAGGATTCTTTAGTCACATCAAGAAAATCAGTTCCTTTTTGGTTACGAAATAAAAGTGGTTTTTGCTTGAATGTGAGATTTGATTTATACGTATTAACAATATCATCAACATGACCATTTGTTGCAAATATATCTTGCCATCCGTCGAGGTCGAAATCAAAAAAGAAAGTAGCAAAAGTGACATTTAAAAGACTAGGAGTTACCAGTCCTCGTGATTGGGCTTGATTTTCGAACATACTAGGCATTCCGCTCATTGGCTCAAAAAGCGAAATTCCCTCTTCAGAGAAGTTACCTATAACCATACAAAATTGGCCATTATTACGAAAATCGGCAACATCGATTCCCATTCCTGCTTTTGCCTTGCCATTTTCTCCAAAAGCAACACCACTTTCGACTCCTTTATCAATAAATCGCTTACCATTTTCATTTATTAACAAAAAATTTGCCCAAGTATCATTAGCAACAGCAATATCAGGCCAACTATCATTATTATAATCAGCAATAGCAATTCCAAATGATTTTCCCAGTGCAATATCAAATAGACCAACTTCTTTACTGACATCCCGAAATTTCTCATTTCCCTCATTGTGGAACAATGTATTTCGAGCTCCTTCAAATGTTCCCGGGGGACAGTAACCACGCACTCCATTTTTTCCGCAAAAAGGATCTATTTCTGGCGACCATTTAACATATTGACAAACAAAAAGATCAAGTCTACCATCTTTGTCGTAATCAAGCCAAGCTGCACTGCTACTCCATTTATGCTCTATATTAATGCCTGATGGAGGAACTCCTATAAGCCCAGATGATTGAGTAATATCAGTAAATTTGCCGTTTATATTTTTTAATAGATGATTAGGTCCTACTGCCGTAAGGTAAATATCTTCCCAACCGTCATTATCAAAATCACCAACAGCAACTCCCATACCATATAGACAAATATCAAGGCCTGAACCAATGGTACTATCTTTGAAATTACCATTTCCAATATTCTCATAAAGCTTAGGAGTTGTCTTAATTGGATTAGGATCATCTTGCCAAGTAGTACTATTAATAATCAAAACGTCTAACTTATCATCATTATTATAATCAAAAAATGCTAAACCGCTACCTACTGTCTCAGGCATACGTTTCTTCCCTCTACTACCATTGACATGAAGAAAATCAATACCTGCGTCTTTTGAAACTTCTTTAAAAACAACGGGTTTGATATCAAGATGGGATTCAACAGAACCAATTCTAGATGGACATCCGGTACAAATAAGAATTACTAAGAGCCAAAATAGCCTTCTCATTTCTTACTCTCCAGGGATGAGAGACGATCCATGTATCCAAGACGTACATAAAGGCTTTTCAGTGACTCTTTTAAGGCATTATCTTTTGAGTTGCGTCGAATCGCCCGCTCAAACTCACTCACAGCAGACTCTAAATCCCCTGCAGAAAGAAGAAATTCAGCATACGCAACAATATCTTCTGTTTGAGCTTTCTCTCCCCGCGCACGTGTCTGCAACGTCTGACGATTCTGCTCAAAACCAACATACTTCCTATAGAACTGCATCATTTTTTGACTTGATTGAGTATTACCTTGTTTTGCATATACCCGAGCCAATTCTTGATATCCCGGTCCGTTCCCAGGTTCTATATCAATAACATGTTCCAGACAAGTAGCAGCAAAAGACAGTTGATTCTTAGCAAAATAACACTGGCCTAAAACTAGCCATGCTTTATCATCTCTAGGAGAGAGTAAAACTACTTTTTCAGCAAGTTTTATTGCTTTTTCAAGACGATTATCAAGCTCACGACGATCCATATAGATATCAATAAGCTGTTGCATCAGCTCTGTTCTACCTTGCGCTTTCTCATCAAGGACAGATAGAGCAGTCTCAAGCTGCAATTCAGCCTCATCTTTTCGTCCCATACGATGCAACTGTTCAGCAAGCTGAAGGCTAAAGACACCGTGATTCTTGGGAGTTTTCTTAATCGCTTCCTGAAGACATATCAATCGTTTTTGGAGCGTCTCTTGAGTTTCAACTATATTGTAGGCATGAATCAGCAGTATTAGATCTTCCACACGTCGCTCAAAGGTAAGCGCTTCAATGAGTTGTAGATACTCGGCGTTGCGCTTCTGTCCTCGATACGCTTCGGCAACAGCAAGCTTGGCACGCCGTAGCTTACGTGGCTCTGATGTTTTGGTCGCACGTTGAGCCTGCCGTAACGCACTGGTAAAGTCTCCTTGAAAACCTGCTGCGACTGCATACCAATACGCGCTGTCTGCACTTTCTCCACTTTTCTCAAGGGCTATTGCCGCAAGTAGTGCCGTCGAAAACTGCTGATCAGATGCTGCTATTCGCTCAAATGCATACGCTGCTTTTTTGTAGTCTCCACGACGCATGTACTCATGTCCAATTTTCTCATAGACATCAAGCGCCGACGGATTGATTTTATTGGCTTCCTGCCAAACTCTCAGAGCCTCAGCATATTTTTTTTTGCTGATTCAGGATCATACCGTACAGGTAGCGCGCCCCTACAGGATCAGGAGCATTTGGTATAAGTTTCTCCATACAGAGACGAGCACGATCTAAATTTCCCAGCGCAAAATCACATCGTGCAGACAAGCTTAAAGCCCCGACATCGTTAGGGTGCAACTTGATAAATCGTTGAGCTAACTTTTGAGCTTCTTTTTCTTCACCACTTGATAGTAAGGCAAGTATAAAACGCTCAAATACAGGTATTTCTTTAATATCGGGATGTGCAGACAGCCAGCTTTTTAAAAGCGAGATAGCCTCATCTGGACGCTCAGCCTCAGTGTAACTACCCGCCAGATTCAGTATAGCCTCAGGGTTATGGGGAGCGAGTTCGAGTGCTTTTTTTAACTCAGTAATTGCCTCATCTTCTTGAGCGAGATGACTAAGAGCCCTGCCTAACGATGGACAGACTTGTTGATCAGAAGCGCCCAGCAGTCGGGCGGACTTGAGATAGCGCTCAGCAGAGAGATAAAAACCATTCTGCTCTTCTAGGGTTCCTAATTTTAGATACGCCTCGGTATCGGAAACATCCGATTTTATCCGACTCAGCCAGTAGCGTTTCTGAGCTTCTACAGAAGCGGAAACAGGAAGAGGAGCAGGCTTACGATGAAGCAAAAAATTGCTCACCGGAAGCACTGCTCCACTCACAACAAGTATCCCCAACAAAAAATACAGACGTGGTTGTCTCGTTTTAGCTGAGGATTTTTTCATCGAGATCTACGGAGAGGGCGTGTTGTCGCCACCACGGACACCCGCTTGACCAAAGATATCAAACTCTCCACCCCAGTCAAGGCGAGTGTCAAAAGCATTTCCTGGACGCCGGGCGATCCGAGTCGCTCCAGGACGAATCCAGAACTGACTGAGTTTAATGGCTTTAGCATGCCCATCAAAGTAGATAACGTTACAAAGGCCATTATGGCGTGGAACTGGAACCTTAGTGGGGTTGTCTGCACCTTCCCAACTTAACCGGTTCGGATTCAAGAAGATCCCAGCACCTTGCGCACGCTCATACCCTCCAGGTTGCTTATAGCTGTCCGGGTTATTCAAAAAGGCCGTTCTACCCGCACGGGAACCCGCGTTCCAGGCATCGCCTCCCGTTGAGATAGCCCCCGAGTCTGCGAAGATAACGAGCTCAGCAGGTTTATTGAGCTGAGGCAAAGTCGCGACCGCAGCACCTTCGTTCCCCGCAGGGCCGCCACCACCCCAAGTAGCCATCGTATCGTTAATACCATAACCCATAACACGGTTGATGCGCTCAGGCGTCTCTAGATCATGACACCAGTCTGGCCCTTGCGCTTCACTCTGATCAGGGCAAGTCATCACCGCATGGTTCTTGATATAGGGCATGATGATATAGTGCCAGAAACGACGCCAGTCTCGAACCTGACCATTTTGCGATCCTACTTGTGCATCGGAGTAGTTCATCCAGATAGGAAGCACCGTTTCGTCATAATCCTGCATGTACATCATTAAAGCCGTGCCAAGCTGCTTGGTATTTGACAGACAAGCAATTGCACGCGCTTTTGCACGGGCTTGAGCAAAAACGGGAAAGAGAATCGCAGCAAGAATCGCGATGATCGCGATCACGACAAGAAGTTCGATCAGGGTGAAGCCTGCCTTCTTAGCAAGCTTTGGAGTCATACTCATTAAAAAAACCTCCGTGTTCAAAGTTTCAACGGTGATAATCAACTGAAGAAAAACCGGTTTATCAGACCAGTTCGACCAAGTATATCACACCCTGTCTTCAGGTGTAGTGGTAGAATAGTACACTCTCATTTTCTTTTTTACCATGAGCGAAAACCAACAAGCCCTTCGTGAAGTGCAACAAATCGGTGAAGATACCCAAGAGCGCTTGGTGACGATGCAACAGCTCCCTCTGCTCGCATTGCATAAGCTGGGGATGGTAGGTCACTCGGATGCCCGGGCGGGTTTTCATTTCGTACGCTCCTGTCCCCACTTCGCTCAGGTGCTTGTCACTTTGGAGGGTTGTGGTATCGTCCGTGTCAAAGAAAGCTGGCAGGAGCTTAAGCCAGGCATGGCCTATCTGATGCCTACTAGAGCGTTCAGTGCCTACTACGCCCGAGGAGGCGAGATATGGAGCGTGATCTGGGTGCATATCAATGCGGACACACTGAGCTTTCCCTCACCTGATGCCCAGATTCTGCACCGCGATACTCGCGCACTTCAATACAGTGTCGAGGGGCTTTTGTACGAAGCGCATGGCCTCGCAGAGCCCGAGCCCCTGGCTGACTGGGTGCGTCTGGTTGCCTGTGAGGTTCGTCGGCTGGTTAGTGGGACACCGGGAAACGCCATGCGTCTTGCGCCTCTCTGGAGTGATGTCCAGACAAACCTGACGTATCCCTGGACGTGTGAGGAACTGGCAGCGCGGCTCAATCTCAGCGGGGAGCGCCTGCGAAAGCTCTGCCAGGAGACCGTGGGTACCAGCCCGATGGCCCATGTCACGCAGCTTCGGATGCGCCATGCAGCCGCGCTCTTGGCCTCGGGAGGCTACAGTGTGACAGAAGTCTCATGTCGCGTCGGCTACGACAACACCCTGGCTTTCTCTACCGCCTTCAAGCGCGTGATGGGCACCACGCCCTCGTCGTGTCTGCCCCGGCATCGTTAACCATCTAGCACCAGCCGCACCTAGCATCAAAACGGCAGAAGCTGTGAGGGCTTTTTTCTGCGCCCAAATTGCGTTTTCGGAGATGGACAGCTCGTGAAGGAGTGGCGGCGATACGCTGAGGCCCGGTTTCTTGCTCCGGCCCTGCAAACTTGGTTTGGGTTGCAGGCTTTACGCGGCGTAGATCGTGTCGCGGTTTTGGAGGTGGCCTTTGAGGATTTTTCGTGAGACAGGCAGCTTGCCGTCTACCACACCAAGCGCTTTGTCCATGGCGATAAACTTCTCGGCGTTCTGTGGGCTTTTCTCCCCGATAACCACGCCCTGTGTGTAGAGCACGTGATCGAAGTCCTCGCGCGGGTGCACCACGCCGTCGTGGATGTGCAGAGTCGGGAAGAAGAGGGAGCGGCCCATACGGTT
>NZ_CBAYMC010000051.1:0-20860 GCF_964826245.1 Armatimonas sp.
CGTGGAGCGCGAGGGCGAGCAGACGGGATTGTTGCAGTACGCCCGCTCAAAGCGCATGCCCTCGGCGGCGAGGCGATCCAGCGCAGGAGTTTGGAGCTTTGCGTTCACGCTACCAAGGCACGAGAAATGGTGCTGGTCGCTGGTGATCAGCAGGACATTGGGTCGTCTGGACATGGTGATTGTTTCACCGTTGGGGGGCAGACGTCCTGCCCGACAAATATTCAACGGACGTAGGCGAGGATGATATAACAGTCCCGATGAATTAGGTCCGTCTTATTCGAGGTAAGCGAAATGTACTCTGGGATACCCTGAGTATTATCGCAGGGGGGCAGCTGGCTCTTTGGGGCGGAGCGTGCAAAGTCCCCCGCCTGCGCACCCTCGTCCGCACCCACGACCCCAGCGCCTTTGTCGTGGTCGCTGATGCCACTGAGGTGCTCGACGAAGGGCTTCACAGAGAAACATAGGCACTTTTAGCCCACCAATAAGCGTACAATGCGGTATGGATGACGATATTGAGATCAGCCCGTGTGGTCAGTGGAAGCACGATCACCCGCCGGTGCGTGACATCAACACGGAGTTTGCTAAGCAGCAGAGCACTGGCCAGCGCCTTGCCGATAAGATCGCGGGTGCTGTTGGGGGCTGGCCGTTTATTATTATCCAGTCGTTTATCCTAATGTGCTGGATCGCGGCCAATGTGTACTTTGCACTGCACCCCGCACTCCTCAAGGCCTGGGATCCGTACCCGTTTATTTTGTTGAACCTCGTGCTCTCGTTCCAGGCGGCCTACACCGGCCCCGTCGTGATGATGAGCCAGAACCGCCAGGCTGAGAAAGATCGCCTTACCGCCCAGCGTGATTACGAAGTGGACCAGCGCGCCGAGACCGAGATCGCGATTGTGATGGAGCATCTCTTGCACCAAGACCGCCAGATCGCCGCGCTGAGGCAAGAGATTTCCAGCCTACATCGGGCGCTAGAAAGTAGGAGTAAATGACAACTGCAGAGAAGATTGTGGCAGCGGCACGGGCACAAGTGGGGGATCGGTATGTGGCGGACTATGTCTCGCTGAAGTATCCTGGCGGTGATGTTCCTAAGGGGCAGGGCGCCTGCACGGATGTGGTTGTCAGAGCGCTTCGCGCGGCGGGTCTAGACTTGCAAAGGCTGCTCCACGAGGACGTGAAGCGCAACTTTGGGCTCTACCCCAAGAAATGGGGCCTGCGCCGCCCCGACCCCAATATTGACCACCGCCGCGTCCCGAATCTGCGGGTTTTCTTTGGGCGTTTTGGAAAGTCGCTGCCCCTCAACAAAGACTTCCAGCCCGGCGATATTGTCACCTGGGACTTGACGCCCACCAGCCTCACGCACTGTGGCATTGTCAGCGACCGGAAAAACGTACAGGGCGGCTATCTGATTCTCCACAATATCGGCCCACAAGCCAGCGAGGACGATCGGCTTTTCGCCTGGAAAATCACGGGGCACTATCGGTTTCCACGCTAGGAACCTAAGGCTTGAGAAGGCTTAGAACCGAGGGGTAGAGCCGCTCTCGGTAGCGTGTGTAGCCCGCAGAGTTGGGATGGACACTATCCTGAAAGATGTTTTCATCCGGATGTCCGTCTGCCTTCAAAAATGCACTTCCTAAATCAAGGAACCATGGAAGCTTTGCCGCGAGCTGGGAATTCACTCGGCGTATCTGAGCATGGATCGGGCCTCTCACATCGGAGCGCGAGGGGAAGATGCCCACAACTAAAACTTTGGTTCCGGGGCAGGTGCGCTCAATGGCACGAACGCAGGCAAGCACTCCCTCGGCAGTTCGCTCTGGGGGATAGGTGTCGCTCAGGAGGTTATTGATTCCCACCGCCAGCACCACAAGCTTAGGATGGAGCCCTGCCAGAGCCCCGTCTTGAATCCGCCAGAGAATCTGCGACGTTCTATCCCCACCGAGTCCCATGTTAAAGCTTCCTAGCGGCTTAAAGTAGCGCTCCCACTCCGCACTGCCTACATTTTGCCAGCCAGCCGTAAGCGAGTCCCCCAGAAAGACAATATTAGGTTTGGCCCGTAGAGCCTTGACCTTGAGCTCTTGGTGAGCAAGGTGCCAGGCCTCTCCATGCACACTTGGGTATGGCTGGTCTGGCGGCTGGTGATGGGGCGGTAAAATCGTGTTCGCACTCGCAGCGACAGTCTCGACGTGATCCCCCCCAAGCACAAGGTCATCCACCCAGAGAGTTCCCTCGCCTCTTGCTCTCAAGACCACGCTAAAGAAAGGGCTGTCTGCGGGCACGGTCAGTTTCTGTGTGAACGAGTGCCAGTCGCTTGCTTTGCTGAGCTCTATCCCAGGGCTTAAGGCCAGAGCTGTCGCCCGCCTGTCGTAGAGTAAAATCCCCACTTGTGCATGAAGCTGCCCTTCGGTCTTGACCCAGCCCTTGAGCGTGACCTCCCGACCCTCCCCTCCCCAGAGAACTTGCTCCAGGGTGCGCTCCCCGGAGACACCACGCAAGCAAAATCGAAGCGCTGCCTGCCCGCCATGTCTGATTTTTGTATCTCGGCTCAGTGCCTGTCGCTTATAGCCCGACAGAGGCTCTCCCCAGGCCGTGGGCGAGTCGGTGCCCTGCTCCATATCGCCATTGCGAAGCTGCACGCGAGGCAAAGGGGTCAGAGAGCGCGAGGCACAGCCCCCCAAGAGCATTGCCAGCCAGAGTCCCGCACGCGCCGTCATGTGCGGACATCATAGCGTCTCCCCTTCCTTTTTGCTAGATGTGTGTCACAGACTGCTATACTAAGACCATGTCTTTTACCCAGAAGCAACCGTTGCCGCCAGGTGTCCGTATCGCAGGCAAGCCCTACCAGGTCTGTCTGGTGGCCGAGCGCTTGTACGAGAGATTGGTGGCTCTAGGGCACTCCGGCGAGCTGCGATTGGAGTGGACGACAGGGATCAACCCCGGCGAGTACTACCAAGAAGAGAGCAACACGGAGGTAGAGAGCAACACGGAGGCTGAGAGCGGCATCGAGGCAGGCAGTGCTCAAGACGTGGTCTGTCTAAACCCGCACTTTATTGTCCTCGCTCGCCTGGGGCTTTTCCCGCTTCCCTGGCCCGCCGCTCTGTGCCCTTTGCCCCTCTACCGCAAGCGCCTGCTCCAGACCCTGGCTCATGAGCTACGCCATGCCCAGCAGACCGCCGGACTGACACACGTGAGCGACAAAGCTCCCTGGCTCTCCTACATGGTTCTGCGCAACCTAGGGCGTGTCTATATTGTTCTAGCGCTACTCGGAGCACTGGCGATCCAGCAGCTTCTTGGGCGCGAGCAGCTTGCTCCTGCTCTGTGGATCGGGGGAAGCTTAATCGGGCTGGCTCTGGTCTATATTGTCTTGGCCTATCTGAACTACCACCTCGACCCCATGGAAGTGGATGCCCGACACTACGAGCGAAAAAACTGGCAGGAGTGGGAAGACTGCCTACAGCTTAACCCACTGTCCCACCAATAATGGGATATGGAATCAAAAAAACTCAGCCCCGCCGCAAAGTCTATTGAGGACAAGCTCCAAAATAACAAAGCCCTGCGAGAGATACGCCGTGAGATGGGGAAGTTTAAAGTGGACTGTACAAAAGTCACCCCCTCGCTACGTCGCGGCACGCTTATCCTCATTGGCAAGTTTCTCCCTCTGGGGGGACATGAAGAGATTTTCCAAAGCGAGCGCAACACCCTGCTCAAAGCAGTCCAAGCCCTGCCTGAGGTGAATAATATTATTTTTCAGTAGGCCCAGCCTATCGCTAGCATTAAAACAATCCGTTGGACACAGGGCAGGCAAGCGGCCTATAATCAAGGCATGAAGCCACGAACGCTCTTTGAGAAGATCTGGGACGCGCATGTCGTCCGCGATGAAGCCGGGAAGCCTGCCCTGCTCTACATTGACCTGCACCTGGTGCATGAAGTCACCAGCCCACAAGCCTTTGAAGGCCTGCGCCTCGCGGGCCGCAAAGTGCGCCGCCCGGAGCGCACCGTGGCGACCATGGACCACAATGTCCCGACAACCAGCCGCCTGCTCCCCATCACCGATGCGATCTCGCTCAAGCAGATCCAGGCGCTGGCAAAAAACTGCGAGGAGTTTGGGATCACGCTCTACGACCTGCACTCGGATAAGCAAGGCGTGGTGCACGTGATGGGGCCGGAGCTGGGCTACACGCAGCCGGGCCAGACCATTGTCTGCGGCGACTCCCACACCAGCACCCATGGCGCGTTTGGTGCGCTGGCTTTTGGCATTGGCACGAGCGAGGTCGAGCACGTGCTCGCCACGCAGTGCCTGCCCCAGAGCCGCCCCAAGACCATGGAGATTCGCATCAACGGCCCGCTCCATCCCGATGCGACTCCCAAAGACATCATTCTGGCGATTATTGGCAAGATCGGCACCGATGGCGCGACCGGCTACGTGGTCGAGTACACCGGCGAGGCGATCCGTGCGCTCTCCGTCGAGGGCCGCATGACGGTCTGTAACATGAGCATTGAGGCCGGAGCCCGCGCAGGCATGATCGCCCCCGACGAGACGACGTTTGCCTACCTCAAGGGCCGTGAGTTCGCGCCACAGGGAGACGCCTGGGACGCTGCCGTGGCGCAGTGGAGCACGCTAGCCACGGATACAGGCGCGACCTACGATGTCCTGATCGAGCTAAACGGCCCCGAGATCGCCCCGCACGTGACTTGGGGAACATCGCCCGGCCAAGCCCTGCCCCTCACCGCCGTCGTTCCCAGCCCCGACCAGTTCACCGACCACGCCGACCGCCGCTCGTGTGAGCAGGCGCTGGCCTACATGGACCTGACGCCCGGCACGCCCCTGCGCTCCATCGCGGTGGACACGGTCTGGATCGGCTCGTGCACCAATGGCCGCATCGAGGATCTACGCGCCGCCGCCGCCGTGCTCAAGGGCCATAAAGTCACGGTCAAGCGCGCGCTGTGCGTTCCGGGCTCCGGCCTCGTCAAGCGCCAAGCCGAAGCCGAGGGCCTAGACAAAATCTTCGTCGAGTCCGGCTTCGAGTGGCGCGAGCCCGGCTGCTCCATGTGCCTAGGCATGAACCCCGACATCCTCCAGCCCGGCGAGCGCTGCGCCTCCACCAGCAACCGCAACTTTGAGGGACGCCAGGGCAAGGGCGGACGCACCCACCTCGTCAGCCCCACTATGGCCGCCGCCACCGCCATCCGAGGAACCCTCTCTACGCCAAGCGATTTGTAGCCCCATGCTTCAGATCGGCCTCGGAACAAGTGCTTCACCCGTTCCCCACTCCGACCAGCCGTCGTTGTTTCTCGACGACGACGGCTACTACTGGTTTCTTCACCCCCTCTTTGAACAACTAGCCAAGGAGACTGGCCAATATATTGACCTCTATGGGACTGCCCTCTTTGAGGGCATCAGCATTCATCCTCTTCAGGAAGTACTTACCCAAGCCCATCAGCAAATCGAAAACCAGTCTGGAACTTGGCGCGTGTCCATAGGTTTCCAAACCCATCCAGAGTACAAAGAAGTTTTTGATGAAGTTAATCAGGCAACTTTTTTTGAGATACTCAACCAGTGGGATAGCCTTGTCAAGCTAGCTCAGCAACAGAGCCTTGGTATTGTTTGTTGGGGCGATTAGACGTGGATCTGCCCTTAAAATCAGCGCATTGAGTAACCTTATGGTCAATCGAAACCAGCTAGAGCATGTCAAGGCAAATGCGAAAAAGCTCGAAGCCCTTCTGCCGGAGTACCAGCAGAGGGGCGAGCTGCCGTATGGGGTTAAGTATCACCAGTTTCGTCTCGGCCCACCGTTGCGTCCTCCAGAAATTGAAGCGTTTGAGCAAGAGCACCAGATTCACCTTCCCGAAGACTATCGAGCATTTCTTCTTGAAGTTGGCAACGGAGGTGCTGGCCCTCTGACGCATCTCGTGCCACTGGCCGAGTGGGGAAGTCACTGCTTCTGCTGGGAGAACTCTCCCCATTCCCGTGGCCCCGTCCCTGCCGTCGCCTCTCCACAAGCGGGCTATCTTGCCAGTCCCAGCCCCCTGAGCCCCGCACACCCTAATGACCCGGACGACCAATCTTGGTCGGAGGCTCTCGCTGTGGACTGGGATGTCTTTCAGGGAGCAGTCGCCGTCGCGGAGAGTTTTCCCGTCATGGATGCGGCAAGCACTCTCTTAATCGTCACTGGTGAAGCCCGAGGCCGCGTCGTGGACGTTGGGGAGCTGTGGCAACCGCCGAGTTTCCCTGACTTTCCCGATTTTCTGTCCTGGTATCTCGCTTGGCAAGAAGCAATGCTCGCCTTTGATCCACCTGCCTTCTACGGGAGAGTACGCGCACGATGAATTCTCTGCTACGACGTGCAATTCAAGGTGACCTTGGCTTTGGACTGACGAGCCTAGTGGGTCTGCCCTAAAAATCAGCACTTGGAGCAACCTTATGGTCGATCGAAACCAGTTAGAGCGTGTTAAGGCAAATGCGAAAAAGCTCGAAGCCCTTCTGCCAAAATTCCAGCAGAGAGGCAACCTACCTTTTGGCGCTGAGAAACACCAGCTCCACTTAAGCCCACCTGCCCCTCTTTACGAGATCGAAGCACTAGAAAATGCCTATCAAGTTAGGCTTCCTGAGGACTATCGAGCCTTTCTTCTTGAAGTTGGCGAAAGGGGTGCTGGCCCTAACTATGGGTTGCAATCCCTGTTCTTTTGGGGCCATAAAGCAAGTTGCTGGGAAGAGACGCCAACACACGCGGGGCCGGTTCCCTGCGTTCCTCACCCATCCGCATTGGTCTAGGCGGCGGGGTGCTCTTGCCGCTCGCCTCGGCCCCTTGGCGCGGTGGGCGCTTCGTCGGACTCTTTGCACTGGCGTTTTTCCTCTACGCGGTCGGCTGGGGGGCTGCGTATTTTGCCCAGCCCAATCGGCTCGGAGAGTGGCTGGGCTCTCTGCTGGGCTCGCTTGCGATGGGCCAGGCTTTTGTGGTGGGCTTCAAAGTTCGAAAGGCTCCGTTTCGCCTCGCTGCGATTCTCTTTCTCGCGAACTCCGTAGGCTACTTTGTCGGGAGTGCGCTCAATGATGCTTATGTGCGCCCCACGGGAATGCTGCTCTGGGGCGGAGTCTATGGGCTGTGTTTAGGGGTGGGTTTGGGAATCGTGCTTCGTGAGAGCGACCATCGGGTATACTAGGGGGCTATGAATTTAATGGGTGTAGGCATTGGCCTACTGGCATTTTTGGGTTTTGGTGTCTACGATCTGAGCCGCAATCGAAAAATAGACGCTTCTGTGGTGAAGCGCTACTTCACGGGAAATGGTGTCTTTACCTGGGTGCTCTCGCCGCTCAACACGCTTCTGGATATTCTCTCGCTGCCCTATATCAACAAGGGAATCTACAAACTCGAAGACCTGCCCGCGACGCATCAAGCGGAGATCAAGCGCCTGATCGAGGCTTCGCATAAAGAGAACTTGGTGGAGAAGCTTGCGGAGAAGATCAAGGAGAACCCTCGTACGATGTTCTTCTTCAAGTGGTACGGGCAAGCGGTGAAAAACGACATTGATGTGCCGTCGTTTTATGAGCCCTACAAGTACATCAAGACCATCGGGGTCTCGGTGTTTAACAAAAAGCAGTCCACGTCCAAGCACTTTGGCCCCATGCGCGCCACGCTAAGAGTTCTCTACAATGTCAATGACATGAAGGACAAGACGGCCTATATCGAGGTCGGCGACACGCTGCACTACTGGCAAGATGAAAAGCTTTTTATCTTCGACGACACGCTTCAGCACCAGTCGTTCAATGAGTCTGATGCGGCCCGCTACTGCCTCTTTGTGGATATTCTCCGCCCGTGCCTGATCCCTAGTCTCGCCGCCGCCTTTGTGAGCGTGCTGTGTGTGTTGCTCAAGGGAGTCAACAATGTCTTCTATAAAAACTGGAAAGTAGTGAAGCCGTAATGCGAAAACATCGTGTGGTATTAGATATCGGTATCGAGGGCGCGGATAAGTGGGAGGCGGTCTTCCGCAATATAGACAACCTGCGCACGGATCTTGGCCCGAGCAGTGTCGAGATCGAGGGCGTGATCCATGGCAAGGCCTGGCCGCTCTTGGTCAAGCCCGATAAAGGCGGCGCGGTCGATTTTCATCCCAAAGTTGAGGCCGCGATCCGCTCGGGCGTGAAGCTGGTGCTCTGCGAGAACACCATGAAGCGCAACAAGATCGAGAAAGCCGACGTGCTCCCCTACGCCGCCACGGTTTCGTCGGCGATGGGCGAGCTTGTGAAAAAACAGACCGACGGCTGGGCCTACCTCAAGCTTGGGGTGTAGCACAAAACCATGTCACGCCCCCGGGTAGTCGTGGACATTGTGGGGGCCACCCCTGCCTGGGATGCGGTTCATACGTTGCACTCTTTTCAAAAACATAGCGGAGCTTTCCGTGTCTGGGCTAATGAGGTAGTATTGAAGGCATGCCTCGTTTTCTTTTTGGAGCCCACACGGGCGTCGCCGGTGGCCTGCACAATGGCCTGATTGAGGGCCGCCAGATCGGCTGCGACACGGTTCAGATCTTCACGTCGAGCCCGCGCCAGTGGGCCGCAAAGCCTCTTACGGACGATGCGATTGCGACATGGAAGGCCAAGGTTGCCGAGACAGAGCTCTCCCCGCTCGTTGCTCACGACTCGTATCTGATCAACCTTGCCTCCCCCGACTCGGAGGCGCGGCAGAAGTCGCTGCGGGCCTTTATCGAGGAGCTGGAGCGCTGTGAGGCACTGGGGCTGGACTATCTCGTCTCGCATCCGGGAGCGCACATGGGTAGTGGCGAGGACGCTGGCTGTGCACAGATCGCGGCATCGCTAGACACAGTGCACCAGGCGACGGCGGGCTTCCATGTGAAAGTGGCGCTAGAGACCACGGCGGCCAAGGGCACGACTCTCGGCGGCGTCTTTGAGCACTTCCCGGCGATTCTCTCACGCGTTGCGGAGCCGGAGCGCTTGGTTATCTGCCTCGACACGTGCCATATCTACGACGCGGGCTATGACTTGGTCGGGGATCCCAAAGGCGTCTGGGATTCCTTCGCCGCCACCGTTGGCTTTGACCGGCTCAAGATTATCCATGCCAACGACAGTAAGTTCGGCCTTGCCAGCAAGCGCGACCAGCATGCCCATATCGGGGAGGGCACGATTGGCGATGCGGGCTTCGTGGCCTTTCTCTCCGACTCGCGCCTCCCCGAGAATCTCGCGCTGATCGTCGAGACCCCCGAAGAAGACGGCAAGGGCCACCGCGAGAATGTCGCCAAGCTACGGTCGTTACTTGCTCACGTTTAGCGTAACGGGCGGGGCGGCGTGGGGGGAGAAGTGTAGCTCGTCTACCAGCGAGCGCGCCGTGAGCTGAAGACGAACCTCGCCCACGGCAGCATTGGCCTCGGCTTTGAGCACGACTTTTAGCTCGCTCACCTTCTCAGGGATTTCGAGGGGCGCGGCACTCACGTTCGCGGGTAGCCCTGTGAGAATCAGCGGCACTTTGGTGTCAAAGCCGGGCTTGCGCGTGATTTTTACAAGCAGCTCTACAGTCTGCCCGACTTTTAGCTCCAGCCGCTCGGTTGCTAGGGAAACGGTAAGATCGGCGGGGCCAGTGACCGCGGCAAGAGGCATCGGGACGGGACGGGTGTTGCGCTGGAGCTGATCGCCGTTTTTCACGTAGTCTTCCTGAAGCGCCTGTGCCTGCCGCGTGACTCCCTGCGCGGTTCCCGTGAGACGTAAGGGGGTTGCAGGAGACAGAGCCGCACTTGCCGCCGCCGTGAGATAGAGCGTAACCTCGCTCTGGCCTTTGGGAATCTGTGGCTCTCCGACAAGCTGCACGCCTGGTGGCAGGCCCACAAAACCAAGCACAATCGCTTCGTCGAGGCCGTACTGGCGGGTCGCATTGACGATCACCGGAATCCGATCACCCGGCCCAATCGTGAGGCAGTCCGGCGCGAAGGTGAGCGCAAAGTCGGGCTTGGCGGGAGTGAGGCTCAGGCGGTAGCCAAACTCGGGGCCACTGCGCTCATTGAGATCGGTGATGCGGACGATAAACTCGCCATTATCCGGAGCCGTGAAGGCAAGAAACGGGTCTTTGCCGCGTGCATCGTCGTTGCTGGCCAGCTCGCCACCGTCTTTGTTGAGCACCGCTAGCACGCCGTCCAGCCGTGAGCCCTGCCGCGCTGCGAAGACCTCCATCAAGATCACTTGGCCTTTGGTAGCGGTGAAACGAAAGTGGTCTTTATCGGGCACGGTGGCGATCGGTGAGGTGAGCTGACCCTCGATGGTCGCGGGGAGAGTCACCGTTTGCGCGAGCTTGGGCGTGTCGCTGGGCTCCACTTCGGTGAGATTTGGCGAGGAGGCAGCGGAGGGCTTGCCTGTACTTGTCATGAGCCGGTAGTGATGATCCGCGCTTCCGGCGTAGCGCAGGTCACGGACAATTAAGAAGTACTCGCCTGCGGTGCGCGAAGTGAAGGTCAGGCGGGCATTGGGGCGGTTTAAGGCACTTGCAGACGCTCTATCATGGCCTGTGGCATCACGTAGCACTAACACGGGTTCCATGGGGGAGTTTAGGGTCGCGCCCGCCTGTGCCTCTGCCACAAAGGTCTCTCCCGCCGCGAGGGTCACTTTGTAGACATCCACATCCTCGCCGCCATCGCTCTTGGCATTGACGGTTAGGTTTCCCATGAGCGTTTGAGCCGTCTGGGGGGTGTTGTTGGGCTCTTTCTCCGCCACTTCAGCCCACTGCCCGACCACAAAAGTACCCGGCTCGGAGATGCCCAGCGGTGTGACAACACGAAAGGCATAACGCCCCGGTGCCAGCTCCGGAGAGATCGCCAGCGTCGCGATCAGCTTACTATCGGGGTTTTTCGCATTGGCGGCAGGCGTCTCGGGCTTGAGCGCGGCGACGGTAATCCCTGGCGTCTCAAAGACCAGCGCTGTGCCATAGCCTAAGTTTGGCCCCGCAATCGCCACGTCCACGCTTGCTCCCCGCTGCCCACCCGTGGGCACCACCGAGCGCACCCGTGGGCGAAGCGTTTGGCTAAAGGCAGGTGCGGCGAGAGTCAGCGCCGCAAGCACGGCAAGCGCTCTCATTTCTGCCCCCCTGTGGAGAGAGTCCCTTCGAGCTTGTTGGGATCGAGGCTCCAGAGATAGAGTGTCCCATCCCAGCTCCCGGCGGCGAGGCGCTTTTTATCGGGGCTGATGCGCACAGCGTAGAGCCAGTCTTTCGCATCGGTGAGCGTGGCAGTGTTGCCACCATTGCCGATATTCCAGAGTCGTAGGGTCTTGTCGGCCGAGGCTGTGGCGAGCAGCTGGCCATCACTGCTAGCCGCGACGGAGTAGACACCACTACCATGACCGCCGAAGTTGCGGACATGACCACCACCCTCCGGGCCGATATTCCAGAGCTTGGCGAGCCTATCGGTGCTGGCGCTGATGACCTGTCCCGCCGATGTGAAGCACAGATCGGTGACGGTTTCTTCGCTGGCTCCGAGGCTGTAGAGGCGCTTGCCACTCGTCGCATCCCAGATCTTGACGCTTTTATCTACCCCGCACGACGCCAGCAGCTTGCCATCCGCACGAAACGCAACACTGAGCACGGCATCGGCGTGATCACGAAGCGCCTGCAAGAGCTTGCCCGTCGCCGCGTCCCAAAGTTTCACGCTGCGGTCACCGCTGGCGGTTGCGACGGTCTTTCCATCGGGGGAGAACGCCACTCCATTGATAATATCTGTGTGGTCGCCAAACGTGCGCAGCTCTTTGCCTGCACTAACGTCCCAGAGCCGCACTTGGCCCAGTGCGCCAGACATTCCCCCGCCCGCTGCCAAGAGCTTTCCATCGGGCGAGAACGCCAGAGAGCGCACGGTATCAAGGTGCCCGCTCCAGGTTTTCAGTACCGTCCGCGTCACCGGGTCACAGAGCAAGACGCGCTGGTAGGTGCCCACCGCGAGCAGCTTGCCATCGGGAGAGAACGCCAGCGCATTGATCGGAGCCGAGACATCGAGACGCTTTCCAATGGGCTTGGGAACGGGAATTACTGTCGTCGTGGCCGTCTTAGCGCCTGTTTTGGGTGTGGTCGCACTCGCCAGAGCGGAGTCGTTCTTGGCTCCTGCATCTACCCAGCGCCGGATTAGCTCGATATCGGGGGCTTTGAGGCCCGCCCCGGGCGGCATGATCGGCTTCTGCGCACCCGTCAGCATCCGCACCAAGCGGCTCTCGCCCGACTTTCCCGGCACAATCGCAACGCCCGCTTTCCCACCCTTCATCAGGGCCATATAGGAATCCACAGAGAACCCTGCTGTCGGAAGCTGGGCACTGTGACACCCCAAACAGGCTGTGCGCAAGATCGGGACGACCTCACGCTGAAACGACGGCGGCGCGGGCTTAGGCGGCGGTAGTTGTAGCGGCATGGCTAGATCAGCTCGGGGAGGGGTTCACGACCTGCAAAGAGATAGTTCGGGCGGCCTGTCATATCGGGGATGGGGGTGTTGACGATGTCTATGCCGAGGTTGTGGTAGAGCGTCACCATGACATCTTTGTAGTCCACCGGGCGCTCGTCGGGCTCCTCGCCGAACTTATTGGTGCTCCCGATTACCTGTCCGGTCTTCATCCCGCCGCCTGCCAGAAGCGCACACGAGACGCGGGGCCAGTGGTCTCGGCCACCGTCTTTGTTGATCTTGGGCGAGCGGCCAAAGTCCCCCCAAACCACCACGGAGACATTTTTATCTAAACCGCGCTGGTGCAGGTCCTCGATCAGAGCGGAGATTCCCTGGTCAATCACGGGGAGATGCGCCTTCATGTTGGTGAAGTTGCCCCCGTGCCAGTCCCAGAAGCCGTAGGAGACGCTCAACAGCCGCGCACCCGCTTCGACCAAGCGGCGTGCGGCGAGAAACTGCTCGTTGAGCATGGGCGATGCATCGCCTTGCGGCTTGTCAATTCCCTTACCATAGCGCTCGCGCGTTTTTACGTCTTCCCGGCTCACATCCAGCGCTTGAACCAGCTTGCTCGATGTCAGAATATCAAAGGCCCGTGCGCTCATCGTGTCCAGCTCGGGGAGTGTGTCCACACGCCGCCGGTAGCGATCCAGGCTGGCGAGTAGCTGCTTACGATGACTGAGCCGATCCAGCGAGACATCCGTGAGGGTCATGTCGGCGAGCATCGGGCCATTGGGATTGAGCGCACCGTAGCCGGGTCCCAGAAAGCCCGGGCCGGGATCGTTGTAGGGCGGGTGCTGGGTGCGGGCGGCCAGGTTGACGTAGCTAGGAACTGTTTTATCCACGGGGGCTTCCAGGCGAGTCAGCACTGAGCCCATGGTCGGGGCCTTGTTCTGGCGAAACTCCGCCTCGGTGTAGCCTGAGAGACAAAGATTTGATGAGTGCTCGTCGCGTGCGCCCACCAGCGAGCGGATCACCGCGACTTTGTCCATCATCTTGGCAAGGCGCGGCAGGTGCTCGCAGATCTCGATTCCGGGGACATTGGTCTTGATGGGCTTAAACTCGCCACGAATGTCGCTGGGCGCGTCCATTTTCAGGTCAAACGTGTCCTGGTGTCCCGGCCCACCGGGCAAGTAGATTAAGATCACCGCCTTGTGTGAGCTTCGCACGCCCGCGTGCGCCTCAGCGGCGAGGAGCTGCGGCAGGGCAAGCCCCCCCAGTGCACCGACCGTTAAGAACTGCCGCCGTGACAGCCCATCGCAGAACTTCCCCCCCGCGCCTCGGATTGTCAGCATCTTAGATCAGCTCCGCAATCGGCTCGCGCCCGGCAAAAAGAAAATTGGGGCGGCCTGTCATATCGGGGACGGGCGTATTGACAATATCAATGCCCATGTTTCTATAAAGTGTCACGAAGACTTCTTTGATGTCAATCGGGCGCTCGTCGGGCTCCTCGCCGAACTTATTGGTGCTCCCGATCACTTGCCCGGTCTTCATCCCACCGCCGGCCAGCAGCGCGAAGTTGGCGCGGGGCCAGTGGTCACGGCCCGCGTCTTTGTTGATCTTCGGGGTGCGTCCAAACTCGCCCCAGACAATCACCGAGACATCGTTTTGCATCCCACGATCGTGGATGTCCTGCACAAGAGAGCTCACGGCAGAGTCGAGCATGGGCAAGTAGCGCTTGAGCTGTCCGAAGTTATCCCCGTGGTAGTCCCAGCGCCCGTAGCCAATGGAGACGCAGCGCACGCCCGCCTCGACCAGCCGCCGCGCCGCGAGAAACTGATCATTGAGCATCGGCAGGCCATCGTCGACGGGCTCTAGCCGCCCGACTCCGTAGCGCTCACGGGTCTTTTTATCCTCTTTGGTGACATCCAGCGCCTGTACCAGCTTGCTCGATGTCAAAATATCAAAGGCACGAGAGTTCAGCGCGTCTATCTCGGGGAGCGTGTCCACACGCCGACGATAGCGATCAAGACTTGCTAATAGTTGCTTACGATGTGAGAGGCGATCCAGCGAGACATCGGTGAGGGTCATGTCTTTCATCAAGTCGCCCGACGGTCGCATCGCGGCGTGGGCCATCCCGAGAAAGCCGTGGTCGCCCGGATCGGCCCACTCCATGTGCCCAGCCTTGCCTTGGAGTCCCACAAACGGTGGGATGGTCTTCTCTGTGGGGCCTTCCAGGCGCGAGAGCACCGAGCCCATACACGGCGCTTTGTTTTGATTCGTCTCCGCCACCGAGTACCCGCTCATGCAGATATGCGAGTCGTGCTCGTCGCGCATGCCGGTCAGCGAGCGAATAATCGCAAACTTGTCCATCATGCCCGCAATCTTAGGCATGTGCTCGCAGATCTCAATCCCGGAGACATTGGTCTTGATGGGCTTGAACTCGCCGCGAATGTCGCTAGGCGCATCAGGCTTCATGTCGAACATGTCGTGGTGGGGCGGCCCACCGGGCAGAAAGACCATGATCACGGCCTTCTGGTTCTTACGAATCCCCGTGTGCGCCTCTGCCGCAAGAATCTGAGGCAGGCTCAGGCCCCCCAGCGCAAGCCCTCCGATCTTGAGGAAATCTCGTCGAGAGACCCCGTCGCAAAATCGCCCACTCTGCCTTCCACGAATTGTCAGCATGTCCTAGCTTCCCTATCCGCTCCGTAGCGTTGTCACGTATTAGGATAGTATAGGCAAGTTCTCTCTAAAACGCCACTACAGATTCTCGTAGGCGAACTTGGGGATCTGGGTGGCGAGCTTGCCGCCGCTGACATCCACCATGGTTCCGGTAATATAGCGCGCCAGATCCGAGGCGAGGAAGCAGATGAGATTAGCGACGTCCTTGGGATCACCCCAGCGTCGAAGCGTGAGCGTGTCCAAGAGATTTGACTGGACATCTTCGGGGCGCTCGGTGAAGTGGTTGATCTCGGTGGGGATCATGCCCGGCGAGTAGCAGTTCACGGTGACGTCCCACGGCCCTAGCTCTCCAGCCAAGACGCGGGTGAAGTAGTGGACACCGGCCTTCGATGCGGCGTACGGGGCGCTGCCAATCGAGGGAATAATGGCGGCAAACGAGGCGGCATTGAGAATGCTCCCGCTCTTTTGTGCCTTCATCACCGGGATCACGGCCTGGCACATCAGAAACGTGCCCTTGAGGTTGATATCCAGGTTCGCGTCCCAGGCGCTCTCGCTCATGGTTTCCACGGGGCCGCTGATCGAGACACCCGCATTGTTGACCAGCGTGTCCACACGGCCAAACTCGGCGACGATCTTGGCGATCAGCTCTTTGCACTGCTCGGGGCTGCGCACATCGGCGATGTGCTGCGCACCACGCCAGCCGTTGGCTTCCCAGTCGGCCTTGACGGCGTCTAAGAGATCCGTACGGATATCGGTGACGACCACAATCGCGCCCTCAGCGGCTAGGGTTCGGGCAATGGTGTTGCCAATGCCGCGACCTGCGCCGGTAACAATCGCGACTTGATTTTTGAGATTAATGTCCATAGTGTTGTGTCTTAGCGCACGGGCTTGCGGTGCGAGAAGATATTGAGCCCCAGCCAGCCCCAGAAGAGCAGATGGAGACCGATACTAAAAATAGGCATTGCAAATGGCTGGCAGAGAGCGACAACACCTAACAACAGCAATGCGATACTGAGAAACTCTGCCATCTGGGCAAATCTACCGCTCAGCATTATTTTTACCTTTCAGCATTGATATTCAGCTCCGTTTTCTTATCAAAGAGATGCGAGCGGCTCTGGTTGATCCGGGCGTGCAGTGTCTGGCCGAGTGTTGGGCGGAATGTCGGGGTGGTGCGCACCTTCACGATATGCCCCGCCAGTGCGACATTGATGATGTTCTCCGAGCCCAAAAGCTCGACCACTTCCACGGTCACGGGCAGGCTTCCGGGCGTTCCTGCCTCGACAAAGGCAATGTCTTCCGGGCGCACGCCCAGCACCAGGCTCGCCTCGCCCGTCGGGGTGCTGGCAAAGCGTCCCTTGCCGTCGTTGTCCAGAGCTAGCGTAGCCGACGACGCGCCCTCGGCAGGGCTGAGGCTGAGGCTGTCGCCAGAGCGCTGGCAGGGAATAAAGTTCATGGCGGGGGAGCCGATGAAGCCCGCCACAAAGAGGTTGCGCGGGTTGTCGTAGACCTCCATCGGGGTGCCTGCCTGCTGAAGTAGCCCGACATACATGATCGCGATTCGGTCGCCCATGCTCATGGCTTCGAGCTGGTCGTGGGTGACGTAGATCGTGGTGGCGCCTAAGTCCGTCTGGAGCTTCTTGATCTCGGCGCGCATCTCGGTTCTAAGCTTGGCATCGAGCGCGGAGAGGGGCTCGTCCATCAGAAACACCTGGGGACGGCGCACGATCGCGCGGCCAATGGTCACGCGCTGCTGCTCACCGCCGGAGAGCTGGGTCGGCTTGCGGTCTAGTTTATCGGTGATGTGGAGCATCCGCGCCGCGATCATCACGCGCTCATCAATCACCGACTGTGCCGTCTTCACCGCACGGAGTGGAAAGCTCAGGTTCTCGCGAACCGTCATGTGTGGGTAAAGAGAAAACGACTGGAACACAAAGGCAATGTCGCGCTCAGCGGGCTGCTTGTGTGTCACTTCCTCCTCGCCAATTCGGATCGTCCCGCCATCGGGAAGCTCCAGACCGGCGATGCACCGAAGCGTGGTGGTCTTGCCACAGCCCGAAGGCCCCAGAAAGACCATAAACTCCCCGTCTTCCACGGAAAGATCCATTCCCTTTACGGCGACCACTTGGTCGTACTTTTTAATCAGTTGCTCTACGCGAACGCTTGCCATCAATGCTCCCAAGGAAAATTCGTCCCCCTAGTGTACCAGACGTTTCTCTCGTTGGAAGCGATACAATTCCCTATGCGCACCAAAGCAAAACTAATCCTCGGTGCCCTCGGCTTCGTCGCCGCCACCACAGGCCTTGTGATCTGGCAGTCCATGCCCCCACGCCTCGAAGCTGTTGCCCGCCGCGTACCATTCGGTGCCACGTTCTTCTCGTTTGTCGCCTGGCTCTCGCCCAAGGAAGTTGTGATCTCCTGCCATGAGAGCGAATCTCTTTGTCTGCTTGATTTGGAGCGTGGCACGACGCACCCGATTCCTTTCACGCACTCTGAGGGCTTTGTGCAGCACGCGACCCGTGTGCGCTTCATTGACGAGAGCACCGTTTCTGCCTCTCCCGATGGAAAGTGGCTTGCCTTTGTAGAGCAGATCGAGCAGGGCCGAGCGAAGCCCGTTCAGCGTAGCTTGGTTCTGATGCATCCGGATAGCACTGGGCTACGCCGGGTGGCTCCGCTTGAAGATAAAAGTGGTCTCCGTTTGCTCTGGCAACCAAATAGTCAGGGCTTTCTCTTTTACTGGGAGTCTGATAGACGCCCTAAGTACGGGCGAACTTTCTATGCGCTCGACGAGAACGTTCCTCCACGGGAGGAGTGGACGCGCGACTATGACGGCTTCCGTGACTCTCCACCCACCATTCAGGCGGATGGTCGCCTGCTCGTCGTGAGGAATCAAAACCAGCTGACGGTCGCCCTCTGTGACCAGAACCAGCCCGAACACCGCGAGTCGCTTGTGTTTGCGCGTCCAGCGGGGCGAGAAAAGGCTCAGGTGGAGACGTTTCTGGTTAGCCACGATAGCCAGTGGGCGGTGGTGAGCCTGCGTGTGGAGGCAGCAAAGATTCCAGAGCGTGAGACTTGGGAGGAGCTACTCCAACGCAAGCTGCCCGTTGCCTACAACGAGCTCTGGGTGCTCTCCGCGAAAGGGGAGAAGCCGCGCTGTCTGGTTCGTGAGGCCACGACTTCAGAGCGGGCGAGTGCTTTCTTCCTTAATGCCCTCTCCCCAGACGGAAAACATGCACTGGTCCATGGCTCACAGAATGACTACTTCGTCTTGCCTCTGTCCCGGTCGTGAAGGATCAGTATGGTTACCGCAGCAGAATCACGCTACGGGCAGGAATGGGGCGGTCGAGGGGGCCGTTGGGCGCAATGACAGCCAGGGGTAGGCCAGGGGCGATATTGACCGTGCCACCGCGTCCACTTTGGGAGACGAAGTGGGTCTGGGCACTGAGCTTAAGAGTCACGGAGACGGGGCGGGGAAGATCCTGCTCCGACGCTCCATAGGACTGAGCGCGCACCACACGCAGGGTCAGAAGCTCCTTGCTCTTCTCCATCTTTTCCACGGCCCCAACGAGCTTTAAGTCACCGGGGCGCAGGTCGAGGGGGCTATAGTCCGCCTCACTCGCGCCGCCCGTGGTAAAGCGCCAGCGCCGGGTTACCTCGCGGGCAATCACTTCGACGGTGTAGGTCGTTGCGGGTTTAAGGGGCGCAAGTGGCACCAATAGGCAGGCATAGGTCAGCTCGCGGTCTTGGCCGGGCGTATTGATCTGGCACTTGACTTCCGTGCCGTCTGCCGTGGTCAGGCGCGCACTCTGTAGGGTTAGCTTAGGCGACGATCCACTAAAGTGGGCCAGCAAAATAGGGTAGCCCACCACTTTGGGCGGGTTTGAAAGAAAGCGGGTCGGGGAGGGGATTTCGTCGTTGCGCCATGTGGTCGGGACGCCGGTCTCGCCGTCGTAGGGGCTCATCACGGTTCCCGGCACGCCATCGCCGCCAAAGAGCAGCCCCGAGGCGCGGCCGCTATGCCCTGCCCCAAACAGCAGCGGGCCGGGGCGCAAGAACGGCAGACGGTGGTAGGGCGCATCAAAGAGGCCACGCACGGCTTTATCTGCTCCCCCATCCGCAAGGCTCACGTCCTCGGCAAGAGTCGCTTGGTAACCAAAGGCCTGCGCCCGTGCCAGCGGAGTCTCCCCCACAAAGCCGGGCTTGTTGGGGCTCTGCGTGTGCCCGATCAGGTTGTTCTTATCCAGATAGGCCGCGTGGGCTTGCGCTGCCGCACAGAGCCGGGAGTCGAGCTGGAGCGCCGCCAGTCCCAGGCGCGCCCGGAGCCGGTTGACTGCCGTCAGCGCTTCACCTGCCCAGGCCGAGGGAGGCGGGAGAGTGACGATTGCCCCGGCACTGACTGTAAAGTTCCAGCTCACCTCAGGGTCTTTTTGCTTGGGAGAGAGAGTGACACGGCAACGGGCAGAGTAGGTTCCGGGGGCAAGTGGCGCAGATGGCGTGGCGCGAACGGCCCCACTCTCATAGCGTGCCTCCAGTGGCTCGCCATTGAGCAGTAGCTCCATAGATGTTATCTCTGCGCCCTTTTGGGGCCGAATCGGCCAGCTCAGCTCAGGGCGCGCAACCCGAAGCGTTCCTTGTGGGCCGGGTGTTTGGTAGGCGTACTGCATGGCCGAAGAGTTGGCGGGAGCGTGTGGGAATCGAACCCACCCAGGACGACATCATCGCCCCGCGCACGGTTTTGAAGACCGGGAAGACCACCAGACCCCATTCGCCCCCGTGACACTGCCATTGTACCGTACAATAATCCATGGAACTTACGATTTTTGGGACGGCTGCCGCTGAAGGCTGGCCTGCTCCGTTTTGCCGCTGCAGCGCTTGCCAGGAAGCCCGCCGCCGGGGTGGGCCGAACCTGCGCTCACGCTCGGGAGCACTTTTGGACAACGACCTCAAGATAGATTTCTCGGCGGATACCGTGGGGCACATGCTCCGCACCGGGCGCGACTTGGCCGATGTTCGCACGCTTGTCTTTACGCACCAGCACTCGGATCATATCGTCCCCTCGGAGCTAGAGTGGGCCTCGGGGCCGTTTACCAACACGCCGCCCGCCCAGCCGATTGTGGTTTTCGGTAATTCCCAAGTGATGGAGATGCTCCATGCCCAGTTCCCAAACCCCGCCCACGCCAACCTTGAGCTTCGTCCCGCGCTAGAAGCTCTCGGTCCCGTGACAACTCCGACGGGCGATACGATCTTGCCCCTGCCTGCGGACCACGCACCGGGGGCGTTTGTGCTACGCCTCACCCGCGCCAGTGGCAAGTCTCTCTTCTACGGCCACGACTCCGGGCTCTATCCTGCCGCAACTCTGACGGCACTGAGCCAGCAAGCGCCACTAGACATTGCGGTCTTTGACTGCACCTACGGCGGGGCCAAGAGTAGCAACAAAGGACACATGGGCGTAGATGGCGTGGTACAGATGGCCCAAGCGCTTCGTGACTGCGGAGCGGCCACCGAGAAAACTAAGCTCATCGCCACGCACTTCTCGCATAACGGCGGCCTGATGCACGAGGAGCTGGTCGAGGCGTTCCTGCCCCACGGAATCGCGTTTGCCTACGATGGGCTCGTAGTACGTTCGTGAAAAAAATATTAAAAGAAACCGGTTGACGAATCTTAGTAAAGGCTATACAATCGGTCTATCTTTTTTTGGAGGCTGTTCTCTAATGAATAAGCAACGTGGTTTTACGCTCATTGAGCTTCTTGTTGTTATTGCGATTATCGCCATTCTCGCCGCTATTCTCTTCCCCGTTTTTGCCCAAGCACGCGCCAAGGCCCGCCAGACC
>NZ_CBAYMC010000052.1:0-20855 GCF_964826245.1 Armatimonas sp.
TCTCGCGAGCGCCGACGAGGTGGCTTCTCGACTTTTTTCTGCATCGGTAAGAGTCGCACCAGAAGTGTCTGGGTGTCCTCGCCGGTGACATCCACTTCGAGATTCAGCGCCTTGGCAAGCTCGCTGGCAATGCGCGACATCGCCGACGAATCCCGGCCCGCTGCCGCAAGCCGAATCGCGGTGAAGCTACCCTCGGGATGGAGCGCGATCGCGGCGCTACAGTCAGCAAGAATCGCGGAAAAATACTGGTGCCCCAGGAGCCCGGTGGGACGTGGGATAGCGTGAACCCGCCGCCGAAACACCGCCACCACGGAGCGCAGAGCCAGCAGGCGCTCCGGCTTGCCCGTAAATGTCATGTGGAGCAGGCCCGGCACGTTGCGGTCTTTTTTGGGAGGCGTGGTAAAGCGCTCCTTCACCTCGATGGTCGCGATTGCTTCCAGTCCGGGAATCGTCTCCAGAACATAGTCAAACGCGGGAGCTGTGGGCTTCTTCTCTACCTCGGGTTGCGCCTTTGGGACGGGGCGGATCTTGCCGCCCTTTAACGGTCTTCCTGGTTTCGCAGCAGGCTTCGGGGTAGCACGGGCCACCCCGCGTTTTCCCGGTTTACTTGGTTCTGATCGCATGATAAATCCTAGGGTTGCTCCAGGCTCGCTCGGGCGAGCTGGAGCTGCGCTTCCACGGCCACGCGGGCGGTGCCGCCTTGGCTGGTGCGGGCGTTGGCGGAGGCCTCGGGGGTGATAGCGTCCAGTGCTACTGCCGTGAAGCGCGAGTCATAGCTCTGGAGCGCCTCTAGCGTGAGGTCTTCCAGGCCGATTTTCTCCGCGATGCAGCCGCGCACGATCCGCCCGACAATCTCGTGGGCCTCTCTAAACGGGACACCGTCGGCGGCCAGCGCATCGGCGAGGTCGGTGGCGGTGGAGAAGTCGCCGCACATGGCAGCTTTCATTCGCTCAGGCTTGAAGGCGGCGGTCTCCAGCATGCGGTGCATGAGGCTGACACAGAGCGTGACGGTATCTGCGGCGTCAAAGAGTGGCTCCTTGTCCTCCTGCATGTCCTTGTTATAGGTGAGCACAAGGCCCTTCATGAGGGTCAGAAGGGTCGTCAAGTCGCCGTAGACGCGCCCGGTCTTGCCGCGGATCAGCTCGGCGACATCGGGGTTTTTCTTCTGCGGCATGATGCTACTGCCCGTGGTCACCGAGTCGGCGAGCTCGACAAAGCCAAACTCGGGCGCACTCCAGAGCACCAGCTCCTCCGCGAGGCGTGAGAGGTGGAGCTGCAAGAGGCTGGCATCGGCGCAGAACTCCACGGCAAAGTCTCGGTCGGCCACGGCATCCAGCGAGTTGGGGCAGACACTGTCAAAGCCCAGCTCGCGTGCCACAAACTCGCGGTCGATCGGAAACGGCGTCCCCGCCAGCGCCCCCGCCCCGAGCGGCAGTCGGTTCAGGCGCTTGCGGCAGTCGGAAAGGCGCTCATTGTCGCGGCTGAGCATCCAGAAGTAAGCCAATAAATGGTGCGAGAGCAGAACCGGCTGTGCATGCTGGTGGTGGGTGCGGCCCGGAAGCACCGTCCCCAAGTTACTTTCCGCCAGCGCGACTAGCTGCACGCGTAGCTTGGTCAGCTCGCCTCGCAGCTCGTCTAAAGCCGTGCGCAGCCAGAGGCGCACATCGGTGGCGATCTGGTCGTTGCGAGAGCGTGCCGTGTGTAGCTTGCCTGCGACATCTTTGCCCAGACGCTCAAAGAGCATGCTCTCGATCGCGGAGTGAATGTCCTCGGCCTCCGGCGGCAGGCTCGCCGCACCGCTCTCTAGATCGGCGTAGAGCGCCTCTAGCCCGGCGACGATCTTTGCCGCGTCGGCCTCAGGGACAATGCCCTGCTTGCCCAGCATCTTCGCATGCGCGATGCTGCCGGTGATGTCCTCGCGCCAAAGCCTTTGGTCGAAAGGAAGTGATTGATTAAATGTCCAGACGAGAGCATCGGTCGTGCCCTCGAATCGTCCGCCCCAGAGTGCCATATCGGGGTCATGGTATCACGACGGCGTTTCGGGGCGTTTTTCGGACGACGGGAGACGGGCGGCTAAAGCGGCCCGCTGTTGCGGCAAGACCCATGAATGGGCCTATTGGGTGCGTTATTTGTTGCCGCAGTCAGATCCGTCTTGCCGCCAAGGGCTGAGGGGACTGTGGTAGTCAGGGATCTCGATGACGACAGGTTCTAGTTTGAGCACTAGAGTTTTCTGGATGGATTTGTGAGATATAGCTCTTTGTAGACTTGCACCACAGATAGAGACAGCAATTCCCAGTAATGCAGCAAGAGGTTTTGTTAGTTGTTTCAATGTGTTCTCATCCACTCGTACCAGGAAGTAGGCACACTCTCTTTGGGATTAGGTTGTCCCCAGAAACCCCACGGAGAGCTCAATAAGTTCAAAGCTCCAATGACACCAAATACGACAAGAATCATTCTTGCTAGTCGTTTCATTCTCTAGCTCCCGACTGTTTCAGGAGTGTTATCAGATTAGGCCGCTTTATAAATCGAGCCAGCGTGAGAGCGGTTGCTCCAGCATCGGTTCTATGATTGGGATCACCGCCATGGTCGAGAAGAAGACGAATCAGACGGGGACTCCCATTTTCGACAGCCACCATCAAAGGAGTTCTGCCTTGCTCAAAGGTGATATTCGGGTTCGCTTTGTTCTTCAGAAGAACACGGACAGTATCTTCATTACGCACATAGCAAGCAAGAAAGAGTAAAGGTATTCCTTCACGTTCAGGAGGTGATGTGCCAACCAGTAGCACATTGATCCTCTCTTTCAGGCCAGGTTCGTCCTCTGTGTAGCGAAAGTTGGGATTGGCTCCACGTGCGAGAAGTGCTTCAATTTCCTGCGTATCCTCGGAAGCCTGGATGGCATGGGCAAGTCGGCGATTTATAGCATCTGGGCTATTGGTTACCATCCACCAAGACCCAACAAAAAATAAAGCGATTATCCCACCCACAATTTGGAAGCGAGTCTTCATAGCTCTCCTCTACCCTAGTAAAGGTTATACGCCGCTTCTCCTGCATCTGCCAGATCCTTAGGCCATGGTCTCCAGCATCTCCAGGGTTACGACGGAGCGGAGGGGTTTGTCTTGTGTCCAGCGCTCAAACTCGTCGAGGCACCAGTCGGCCATGCGGCGCACTTCGTTGCCGTTAGAGCCTGCGAGGTGCGTACTGATCCGCACATTGGGTAGCTCCCAGAGCGGCGAGTCGGGGGGGGCGGGCTCGGGCCAGGTGACATCGAGGAGCGCTGTTAGATCAGGGCGGGCGCGTAGCACCTCGGTGAGCTCGCTCTCGACTACGGTTAGCCCACGCCCGGTGTTAATAAAAGTCGCGCCGGGGCGGAGCTGGGCAAAGTGGGCTGCGTTAAGCATCCCGACCGTCTGTGGGTTGTTGGCCAGGTGGTTGGAGACAACAATCCCACGAGAAAATGCCTCGTCGAGGCCCACTTTCTCGACTCCTAGCTCCTGCGCCGCCGCCTCGCTCAGAAACGGATCGAAGACCAGGAGGTGCAGCGAGAAAGGCTTCAGGAACTGAATCACCTCACGCCCAACCGCTCCAGCCCCCAGCAGCGCCACGGTCTCGCCGTAGCAGCCGGGGCCGCGGGCGGCCTCCCGAAAGTGGTGCGTGGCATGGTACTCCGCGACATTGCGAAAGTAGCCCTTGGCACTCAGAAGAATCTGCGCCAGGGTGAACTCCGCCACGGGGACGCCATTGGCAAGCCAGGCACTGACAACCGTGATGCCGCGCTCCAGCAGAGGCCGCGCAAACCCCTGCACCGAGCCTGCGGCGTAAAAGACGGCCCGTAGCTTGGGAAGCGCATCCAGCTGCGCCTCGGTCAGGCAGGGCATGCCCCAGGTGGAGAAGATTGCTTCCGTCTCCGCAAGCTCCGGCAGGAGCGTGTCAAGCTGCGCCGGAGCGACAGCACGGGGGTGTCCCAGCCGCTCCTGACGCTCTTTTCCGTAGACCCGCTCGATGTTCTCAGGCGGGGCTAGCAGGATAGCTCTCACGGCTGTATTTCTAGCGGCTCTAGGCTTACCCAGCGGCGCTCTTCCCAGCTCTTGAGCCCGGCTTCCGCGAGCTGGACACCTTTGGCGCCTTCGCGCAGATCGTAGACCCAGGGCGTGTCCAGCACGACATGCTTTAAGAACATCTCCCACTGGATTTTAAAGCCGTTGTCGAGAATTTGGTTGGTGGGAACCGTCATCCAGTTCTCGTAGAAGTCAATCGGGGAGTCAATGTCCGGGTTCCAGACAGGCCGAGGGGTCGCGCCATACGGCTGGATCGTACAGCCGCGCAAGCCCGCCACGGCGCTGCCCTTGGTGCCGTCCACTTGGAGCGTGAGCAAGTCGTCGCGGCGCACACGCACGGTCCAGCTGGAGTTGAACTGCGCGATCACGCCGTTTTCGAGCTCAAACGTGGCGTAGGCGGAGTCGTCGGCGGTGCAGGCGTAGGGATTCCCGCTCTCGTCAATGCGCTCTTTGACATGGGTCGCCCCAAGGCACGAGACGGCTTTTACCTCACCAAAGAGATTGTCCAAAACATAGCGCCAGTGGCAGAGCATGTCCACGATAATCCCGCCGCCGTCCTCTTTGCGGTAGTTCCAGCTCGGGCGCTGCACGGGAATCGCGTCGTGGCCGGTGTAGACCCAGTAGCCAAACTCGCCACGCACGGAGAGAATCTCGCCAAAAAAGCCGGAGTCGATTAAGTTCTTGAGCTTCACCAGCCCCGGCAGAAAGAGCTTGTCCTGCACGACGCCCTGCTTGACGCCCGCCTTCTTTGCCGCCTCATACAGCGCGTAGGCTTCCTCGGTGGTCGTCCCCGAGGGCTTCTCGCAGTAGATGTGCTTGCCCGCCGCAATCGCTTTGAGCACCGCAGGCGCACGGAGCTGGGTGAGCTGGGCATCGAAGTAGATCGGGTAGGCGGGGTTGGCTAAAACGCTCTCCAGGTCTGTGGTGTACTTCACGCCACCGGCACGCGCCGCCAGCTCCGCGAGCTTTTTCTCGTTACGGCCCACCAAAATCGGGTCAGGGACAATGCTCTCGCCACTGCCGATCTTCACTCCACCTTGGTCGCGCAGTGCCACAATCGAGCGCAGGAGATGCTGATTTGTCCCCATGCGCCCGGTGACGCCGTTCATGATAACCCCGATCTGCATACAAAAACCTTTCCGTGTCCGCCTCGTTTCGGGCGCATAAATGGGCCTAGTTTGAGATAGACATAGCGATTGTACCCTAGAGTGAGACTAGGCTTTATCAACCGGTTTATTGAGGCGATAAAGTTCCTGTGAACAAGAAAACCGCTCGTGCGCAGTTTCGCCGCGCTGTGTTTGTCCGAGACCGCTATTGCTGCCGCATGTGTGGCGTTTGTGGGGTGAATTAGCAGGCTGGGGCTCTATTCAGGCACGCCGCCGATGAGTACGTAAAGAACGCCGTTGGTTAGCTCAGCTCTTTTTCCGCCTCCGCGACAAGGGCGATCTCTTCCTCTGGGGCGTTGGCGACGAGGCGATGGCGGCTGTAGAGCCAGTAGTAGGCAAACATCGCGGCGATAAAAACGGCGGTTCCTACGACGCCAGGGCGCAGCTCGGGGGCGGCAAAAGTCGCGACTAGGCAGACCAGCGAGAGAACCAGCGCCACCCAAGCCCCAAAGACACCCAGTGGGCTCTTGTACGGGCGCGGCAGCTCTGGGCGGCTTTTTGCCAGCTTGAGGTAGGCTAGCAGCACAATCGCATACGAGATCACGGAGCCAAAGACCGCCATGTTGAGCAGCGCCGCCCCGACGCTTCCCTTGAAGCTCCCGATCAGCACGCACATCCCAAAGCCCGCCACGGCTCCGATAATCAGCGCTCGGTGTGGCGTGTGGTAGCGGCTGACAACCGAGAGGCCACGCGGTAAATAGCCCGCTCGGGAGAGGGCAAAGAGCAGGCGGCCGTAGGCGTAGATAATGGCATGGAAGCTGGCGATCAGCCCCGTGACCGTGATGAGATTGAGCAGAGTTGCCGTCGCTTTGGAGCCAAAAGCAGCGGTAAAGCCTAAGTTCAGCGGAGCCGCCGCCGCTGCCACAGCAACCGCGCCACCCGGAATCCCCGAGTTGATCACCAAAGTCAGCACCGAGAGGACCACCAGCGTAAAGATGCCGTAGATCAGCGCCCGAGGCATGTCGCGCACCACATCATGGCTCTCCTCGGCGGCAAGGGGAAGCTGCTCAATCGCCAGCAAGAACCAGATCGCGAATGGGAGCGAGGCAAAGATGCCGTAGAGTCCCTTGGGAAGAAACGCGCTCTGGCCGGGATCGGGAGGCATGTTAAGCGCAGCGCTATAGTGAAACGAGCCGGTTGCCAGCACGCCGATAAAGAAGACCACCAGCGCGAGAATCGCCAGCCCGGTGATGATCAGCGAGACTTTGAATGTCAGCGCCGTCCCACGCACATTGATCCCGACAAAGAGCACGTAGAAAATCAGCCACCAGGCCCAGTCCGGGAGGCCAGGAATCACGGCTTTCATGTAGCCCGCGATCCCTACCACCACCACGGCGGGCGTAATCACGTACTCGATAATATCCGTGACCCCGTTGATATAGGCGATCCCCGGACCAAACGCGCTTCGGGTGAAGGAGTAGAAGCCACCCGCGTGGGGAAGCGCGGTCGAGAGCTCGGCGATGCAGAGCACCAGACAGATATACATCACCGCGACAATAAGCGTTGCGATCAGCATTCCCCCGAAGCCACCCGCTGTTAGCCCAAACTGCCAGCCGTAGAAGTTCCCCGAGATCACCGCCCCCACGCCCAGTGCCCAGAGCATCTGCCAGCCCGCGCTCTTCTTCAGCCGCCGAGAGTCCAGATAGCCGTCCTCAACCGCGACATAGCTCCCGCTCCCCGCCCGTTTTTGCCCGTTGTCTTCCATGTCGGCATTATGCCTGGGATAATGGGGTATGGCTATACATTCTTCTCTAGGCATTGGCACCAAGTACCAGCGTGTCGTGGTTCTGACGGGCGCGGGTGTCTCTGTGGCATCGGGGTTGCCGACCTATCGCGGGCCGGGGGGCTTGTGGGAGAACGAGGAGCTGGCCCAGATTGTCCATGCGGAGAGTATCCCCACGCGTCTCCCCGAGCTCTGGAAGCTCTACTCGGAGCGGCGGGCGACGGCGCTTTCGGTGGGGCCAAATGCGGCGCATAGGGCGATTGCCGAGGCACAGAAACGCTGGCCGGACTGCGTCACGGTGATCACGCAGAATGTGGATAACCTGCACCAGCGAGCAGGGAGTGAGAAGGTGATCGAGCTGCATGGCTCGGGCTTGCGGACGCGCTGCACCCAGTGCAACCTACCGCCGTTCTACGACGAAGCCTCCTACGAGACGCTCCCGCTCTGCCCGGCGTGTGGCGCTCCCCTGCGCCCCGATGTCGTGCTGTTTGGCGAGACGCTCCCCGACAAGGCGATCACTCAAGCTGCCACCGCGCTCCGGGGCTGCGACTTATTTCTGGTGGTCGGTACGAGTAGTGTGGTGATTCCCGCAGCGTACCTACTCCTGGATGCCCACGCTGCGGGAGCACACTGCGTCTCCGTCAATATCGAGCCAGCGCGCCACGAGAATCCCTACTTGCACGACGAGTTTGTCGGGCGGGCGGAGGAGCTGTTGCCGGTGCTTTTTGCCGCCCGATGAATCGGGCGTCTGCAATAGCCTACGGCTGCAAAGCCCGTGCCGGGCTGGGAATTTGGTAGCCCGGCACGGGCTTTGCGGCGGGACGCCACTGCAGACGCCGATTTCAACCGGCGGCTTATGCGGCGGTCACACTGTGTTTTCCGCTCTCCAGCGTTTTTTTCGTGCCGTCGGGTAGGTGCAGGGTGGCGGTGCAGCCGACGGGGATCTCGATGGCGAGGGCGACTTTCCCAGCCTGGCGCTTCCACTCCACCTTGATCGGGCCACGGAGGGATTTGTAGCTGGCTTTGACAAAGTTCAGGCCGCTGACAAACTGAGGCCGAAGCTCGATCTTGTCGAAGCCGATGGCATCTTGAGCGGGCTGGATTCCTCCTAGCCAGGCGAAGAACCACGCGCTGATCGAGCCGAACATGGGGTGGTTGTGCGAGAACGTGTTGTCGGAGAAGTTCCAGTGCTCCCAGAGCGTGGTCGCACCGCCCGCGATCATCGCGCCCCACGACGGCACGGTTTTCTTGGTGGCAAAAGTAAACGCGGCATCGGCGTGCCCGAGGCGCGAGAGAGCGTCGAACATAAACTTAGTGCCGAAGATTCCCGTGGTCAGGTGGCCATCATGGGCTTTCAGGTCGGCGAGGAGGCGCTCTAGGGTGCGCTGCTCGGCGGCGCTATCAAGCTGGCCGTACTCCAGCGCGTAGGCAAGGGAGGCTTGCGTAGGCGGGGCATCGGGGAAGGCACGCTGGTAGGCATCGGTGGTAGTTTTTGCCAGAGCACGCCACCTTGCCACATCGCCACGCTTGCCTAGCGTGAGCGCCAGTGTCTCGGCCATGCGGGCGCACTCGGCGTAGAGCAGGGGCAGGGTTGCCTCCTCGGGGCTTCCGACACGCGCCTCGTGATCCGTGAGGCCCTTTTTACCGTCGGTGCCCTCCAGCCAGCGCGTTGTTGTGGCGTAGTGCCGCTCGATAAGCTTTTTATCGCCGTAGTGGCGCAGTAGCTCCACTTGTAGCAGGGGGAGCGCCATCGGCCAGCCGACCCCACAGTACTGGAGGCCCACATACGGCGCCGTGTCGGGGAGGGAGCCATCGGGGCGGGCGGCATCGGCGTAGTCCGTGGCGATCTTGGCGTAGAGCGCAGCCATGTCGAAGTTGTAGAGAAAGGCATCACGCGTGGCCACAATATCGCCGCCATAGCCGAATTTTTCGCGGTGCGGGCAGTCGGACTGGACGGAGAAGAGATTGGAGAGAAACGTCCGGCGCGTGAGCTCTTGAATCTGATTGAGCAGCGGCTCGGAGCAAGAGAACTCCCCGGCGCTCTCCACACCCGAGGCCATGGACTGCACCAGCACGCTTGGCTTCTCCGTGGCTCCGCTTACCTCCAGGTAGCGAAAACCCCGGAAGACAAAGTGTGTCTGGAGTGTCTCCTCGGCGGCTCCCGCACAAATAAACGTGTCTTCTTGGATCGCCGGAATATGCGGTCGGTCGCTGTCTTTGGGAGCGCTATGGCGCTCTTTATTGCCGCCCTTGATCTGCCCACAGACCCCCGTCATCGGGTTGAGCGAGCCATCTTTGTGGAGCAGCTCCCCGTAGCGCAAGAGAATCTTCTGTCCCGGCTTGGTGTTCTTCAGCTTGATCCGCGCCCGCCCAGACTGGTTCACCCCGACATCCAGTAAAAACACGCCCGGCTTGGGCTCGGAGAGGGCACTTGCGGTGCGCTCGCCAATGACTTTGATCGGGGGCTGTGGCTCGCACTCTAGCTTGCCGACCGGCTCTGTCGCCAGAGCCACCTGCCGTGCCGTGCTCTTGCCCAGCTCCCGCGCATCCCAGACCTCCCCGATGTAGTTGTTCTGGAAGCGCAGAGCGCTGTCGCGCACGCTCCAGCTTGTGTCGGTGATAATTACCTGCTTGGTGCCGTCGCTCAGCTCGATCTCTAGCTTGGCAATGCAGCGCGGGCGGCCCGTCGGGAGAGTCTTAGGCAAGAACGCCGCGCCACCGAACATGACCAGCGGCATGGGGTTCCACCAGCCGTTTGCCACTAGGATTTCGAGGGCATTCTCGCCGCGCTTGAGGAGCTTGGTGACATCGAGCGTGCGGTAGTAGACCCGCTTTTCGTAGTTGGTCCAGCCGGGCTCCAGAGTCGCGTCGCTGGGGTTGACACCGTTGACACTCGCCTCGAAGTAGCCGAGGCCCGTCACGTAGAGCCGCGCGGACTTCACGGCACGGGGCAGTACAAAACTCTTGCCAAACAGCGGCAGGGGATCGTCGGCGTAGGGGTTCGTAGGGGGTTGTTTAGGATCGCGAATCCACTGCGCTCCGCCCCAGTCGGAGGCACTCAGCAGGCCCAGCTCAAAGCTCGCCTCTTTACTCCACGGCCCCAGCGCATCGTCTTTGTTCCACGCTCGCACGCGCCAAAAGACGCGCTGGCTGCTGGCGAGCTTTTTCCCTGTATAGGCCACCTGGATGGCATCGCCGCCTAGGACTTTGCCTGAGTCCCAGAGCACACTCCCACCGCCGTCTTTGTTACTGGTCGCGATAACTTGGTAGGCAGTTTGCCGCTCGCCATTGCGCGAGGTGCGAAGCTCCCAGGAGAGCCGTGGAGCCAGGGAGTCTATCCCCAGCGGGTTGTTGCGATACTCGCAGCGAAGATTCACCGCCGTCAGTGCCGTTGATTGCATAACGACATTCTAGCCTAGTTCGGGGGTAACTAGTTGCGAAGAAAGAGAGAACTGGGCACAATGTGGGCATGAGACAGCTTGAAAAGCCGCTGGTGTTTTCTGATCCTACCCCGCGCCGCTATGATTTTACGGCACGAGCGAGCGTTTTAGATACCCGTGCAAAGCCGCACCCGGAGATTGGGTTTGTGTTTGAGAAAGACGGCAAGCCAACGGACAATCAGCACGCTGCCGTAGATACCCGAGTGGCTCCGCTGGGGCGACTGGTGATCTGGCTGATGGGCTACAGTGCACCGCTTTTTGACCGCCTGACGAGCTATGGCCTGCACGCGATTCAAGTGCACTATGCCAATGGCTGGTTCGGGCAGTTTGGCGATAAAGGTCCCAAGGGCGACACGACCTTCAATGGCCGGATTCGTCTGGAGGCGGCGACGGGCGAGGATGTCAGCGAGGTGGTGAGCATCCCGAGGCCCGATAGCATTCAGGAGCGGGCTCTGGTGCTGGTGCGCTGGCTCGCCAAAGAGAATCCACAAGGCGGCTGGGAGCATTTTCTCACGCCTGGAGGCAAAGACCTGCGCTGGGAGAGGGTGATTCTCTCGGGGATCTCGCACGGCTCCACGACGGCAGCGCGACTTGCTAAGCAGGTGAAAGTGGCGCGGGTGGTGATGCTCTCCGGCCCACGCGACCAGCGAGAGACCTGGCAGGCACTCAAGTCCGCGACCCCGGCGAATCGCTACTTCGGGTTTAGCCATATTCTCGATGCGGGCTGGGGAGGCAACCACTACCCGCGCTCGTGGGAAATGCTCGGGCTAGAAAAGTTCGGGCCGATTGTGAATGTAGATAGAGAGAAGCCGCCGTATCGCAACACCCGTCGCCTCATCACCGATGCCGATGTGAAGGGCAACCCTGACCGTGCCCATAGCGCTGCCCAGCCCGGTGGGGCTGCCGTGAAAGATGCCAGCGGAAAATTCATTCACGAGGACGTCTGGCGCTATCTCTACACGCACCCAACGGAGTGAGAGGGAGAAGTATCCAGAACACGGTTCTTGCCGTATCGCTTTGCCTGAGAGAGAAGAGTGTCAGCGGCCTGGAGCATCTTTTCATGGCTGGCAAGGGAAGGATCTGCGCAAACTCCTCGCCACCGTAGCGCCCCACAAGATCACTCGGAACGGAGGCCCCGATAAAGATGGCGCTTCGCGAGCTCAAGATCGGTCTGCGTTAGGCACTCCCAGGCACGTACAATCCGCTTCCAACACTGCGGGTGCGGTTTCACTGGGCGTACCTTTACTTCTTTGTCAGCCGACATTACTCTAAATTGTCGGTATAGTCAAGAGAGAAGTAAACGGTTTAGGAAATTAATGCTTTTATGGAATACATCATGCGCCCGATTCAGGGCTGGACGGTAAAAATCAATACAGCACTTCGCAAACAAGATGCTGCCGCACTGGACTGGGCGCTGGTGCTACTCACCTCGCAGCTCAAGACGATCTGCCGCCTCGTGCCGCTAAAACCGCTGAGTGAGCTCAAGAAAATCACGATCTGGCTCTCGCCTGAGTACCCCAACACGCCGCCACGCGCGGAGTATCACCCGGGCGCGGACTGGCTGCGCTCGAACGGACGAAACCCGGAGATGGTCAAGGGGGTTGAGATCACCGATGTGAAGCACTTCGATGCCGAGACGCGCCGGATGCCGCTCTTTGTGCTCCACGAGCTGGCCCACGGCTACCATGACCGGGTGCTAGGCAACGATGAGCCGCGCTTGCTGGCGGCCTACAAAAATGCTAAGGCGGGCGGAAAGTACGATAGAGTCGAGCGGCAAGACTCCGAGGGACGCAAGCGCCTTGACCGTGCCTACGCGCTCACCAATGTGCAGGAGTACTTCGCCGAAGGCACCGAGGCGTTCTTCGGGGCCAACGACTTCTACCCCTTCAACGCTGCCCAGCTCAAAGCCCACGACCCGGAGCTCTTTGCACTCTTAGGAAAGCTCTGGCAAAAATGAAAAAGCCCAATATCTGCCTGATCTTCATGGACGACATGATGCACCGGCTGCTCTTAGACAAAGAAGTTGAGACGCCAAATCTCGATAAGCTCGTGGCGCGGGGAATGACGTTCACTCACGCTCATAACCAAGGTGCGTGGTCGGGGGCGGTCTGCATCCCGAGCCGCGCGATGCTCATTACCGGCCTCTCACTCTGGCATGCGCGGGAGCGAATCGAGAAGACGACGCTGCTCGGGGAGTGGCTGGGGAGCCACGGCTACCAGACGCACTTTGTGGGCAAGTGGCACAACTCTGAAGCGGCTCTGAAGCGTAGCTACCAGACTTTGGGACCACATGCAGGTGGCTTTTATCCGTCGACGGATGAAAAAGGGGATGCCTACCTGCGCCCCGCGCTGGGAAACAACACCTGGAAACCCGACGATACGACGCGCAAGGGCCACTGGCTTGAGGTAGAGGGCAAGATCATTCATAGCAGCGAGCACTGGGCCAACGGCGCGCTGGACTACCTAAAAAGCTCCCCCGTTATCGGGGGCGGGGGGGGCACCGAACCCTTCTTTCTTCATGTCGCCTTTCATGCCCCACACGACCCGCGCCAGGCACCCACAGAGTATCTTGACAAGTACCCCTTGGAGCGTGTCAGCGTGCCACCGAACTTCGTGCCCGAGCACCCCTTTGACAACGGCGACCTGAAAGTGCGCGATGAGAAGCTCGCGCCGTGGCCGCGCACGCCCGAGGCGATCAAGCAGCACCGGAAAGAGTACTACGCGATCTTGACGCACGCCGACTTCCATATCGGGCGCATCTTAGACGCGCTTCCCGAGGACACGATCACTGTTTTCTCCGGCGATCATGGGCTTGCCGTCGGGGAGCATGGGCTGATGGGCAAGCAGAACTGCTACGACCACTCGGTGCGCATTCCGCTGGTCTTTGCCGGGCCGGGGATTCCCAAAAACAAGAAAAACGATGCCCTGATCTACCAGAATCAGATCTTCGCCACGCTCTGCGACTTGGTTGGGATTCCACAGCCACCCGGCCTAGAGAACCCGAGCCTGGCGCCGCTGATCAAGGGTGGAAAGCAAGAGCGTGAGGCGGCGGTTTTTGGGGCCTATCTCAATGTCCAGCGCATGGTGCGCACCCGAGAGCACAAGCTGATCGTCTACCCCAAGGTCAATAAAGTCCAGCTCTTCGACATTCAAAAAGACCCCTGGGAGCTGAAAAACATCGCGGCAGAAAAGCCTGCGCTGGTCAAGGCGCTCTGGGCGCGTCTCAACACGCTTCAAAGATCTTTCGAGGATCCTCTAGAGCTTGGGTACAATACCGACCATGTTAAATTTTGATCTACTAAAAACACTCTGTGAGACACCGGGGATTCCTTCCCGCGAAGAGCCGATCCGCGACGTCGTAATCGAGGCGCTGGGGCCACTGGTGGACTCTGTCTCCGTCGATGTGATGGGCAACGTGATCGGGCATAAGAAGGGCACGGGCGGTCCGAAGGTGCTGATCGCGGCGCACATGGACGAGATCGGGTTCATGGTCAAGCACATTGACGACAAGGGGTTTATTCGCCTGCAACCGGTCGGGGGCTTCGACCCACGCAACTTGGTGGCGCAGCGTGTCTGGGTGCATGGGTTTAAAGGCGAGTCGCTGCTCGGAGCACTGATGCCCTCCAGCAAGCCGATTCACACGGCGACAGCCGAGGAGCTGGCCCGTCCTCCGAAGCTAGAGGGGCTCTTTGTGGATCTGGGACTGCCTGCCGACGAGGTCAAGAACAAAGTCGAGATCGGCGACCCGGTGACGCTGGCGCGGACGTGTGAGCGTGTTGGAAACCATATCATGTCTAAGACCTTGGACAACCGTCTGTCGGTCTTTATCATGATTGAGGCGATTCGCGCGATGAGTGCCCACCAGTGCGAGATCTACGCTGTGGCAACCGTGCAAGAAGAGGTGGGGCTACGGGGCGCAGCTCCGGCGGCCTATGCAATCGAGCCTGACATTGCCATTGCGCTGGACGAGACCTTGGCGATGGACATTCCCGGCGGCGATGTGGCGGAGCAAGTGACAGCGCTGGGCAAGGGAACGGCGATCAAGATCATGGACTCCTCGCTCTTGTGCCACCCGAAGCTGGTGCGCCACTTCCGCGATGTGGCCGAGCATCATCAGATTCCCCACCAGCTGGAGATTCTCAACCGTGGCGGCACCGATGCCGGTGGAATGCAGCGGGTGCGCGGCGGGATCCCTAGCTTCACCCTCTCAACACCGTGCCGCTACGTGCACACGGTCAACGAATCAGCGGCGGTCTCAGACATTGAGGCGAGCATTCAGCTACTCTCCGCCTGGCTCGAAGAGGCTCACACCCGCACCTACGGCTACACCGCCGATTAGAACGAGGCTCTCCAGTCCCGCCCCTCCAACGGGCGGGACTTACGCCCTCTAGCTGTACTGGCGCATGGTCAGCACGACCTTGCCCAGAATGCTGGCGTTCTTGGTGATAATCGGCTTCATGTACTTGTTCTCCGGCTGGAGCCGAACCCCATTGTCACCGGCAGGGTAGAACGTCTTCACTGTCGCTTCGTCGTCAATCAGAGCGACCACGATCTCGCCCGCATTGGCCGTCTCCTGCTTGCGCACCACCACAAAGTCACCGTCGAAGATACCCGCGTCCATCATCGAGTCGCCCTTGATCTTGAGCATGAAGCAATCGGTCTCACGCGGGACAAACGCCTCGGGGAGTGGGTAGCTCTCCTCGATATTCTCGGTGGCAAAGATCGGTGCACCGGCAGCGACCCGGCCCAGCAACGGAACCGTGACCGTGCGACGGCGGGTCATCGGAGCGCCGTCCATCAGAAGCTCCACCGAGCGGTACTTGTAGGGATCGCGCTTGATATAGCCCTTGTCCTGGAGCGAGTTGAGGTGCTTCTGAACCGAGCATGACGAGCGCAGGCCCGTGAGTTTCCCTATCTCTCGCACGGTCGGAGCCTGACCATCGCGCATCAGTGCTTGACGGATCACCTCTAAGATTTCTTGTTGTTTCGCCGATATCATGACATCACATCCTCTCAGGTAAAAGTTTGTTTGTGTGAGTATACAGGCGTTTGCCTGTTTTCGCCACGCGGTAGAATGAGGGCCATGCTGGTCGAGTTTGGATTTCTCTTTAGCAAGGTACTTGCGCCGATCTTACTCTTAGTGGCGCTGGGAGCACTGCTACAGAAACGACACCCCGTGGAGATGCAGACTCTCTCTAACCTCCAGCTCTATCTCTTTATTCCCGCGTTTCTCTTTGTGCATATCGCCGACTCAAAGCTCACCATGGGGCAGATCGCCGGGATCGCGGGAACAATTCTGCTCATTCAGGCACTGCTCGCCCTTCCGCTCTATGGGCTTCTGCGCTGGCGGAAAGTTCCGCGCGAGACACTAGCCGTGGTGCTGCTGGCATCGGTGATCTTCAACGCGGGCAACTTTGGGATTCCGGTGGCCCTGCGCGCCTTTGGCAAGCCCGGCGGGGAGATTCAGGCACTGGTGATCATGACGGCCAATCTCTCGCTCTGGGTGCTGGGCTACGGCCTCTCGGCGGCGATCACGGGCGGTGGCTGGAAGCAGGGCGTTGTCGAAATCCTGAAGCTTCCCATTCTCTATATCATGGTGGCTGGCCTGACGGTTCGGGCGACAGGCTGGCACCTGCCCGAGCCAGTGGACTATGCCCTGCACCTGGTCTCCGATGGCCTCGTGCCTCTGGCTTTAGTGACGCTAGGTATCCAGCTCGCCACCCAGTGGCGTATGCCGCGCTGGCGCTTGATTCTTCCCGTGGCGTTTTTCAAGCTGCTTGCCCTCCCCGCCATCGCCGCGCTGGTGGTCTGGAAGCTAGGGCTCTGGCCGTGGCCGGGTGCGCAGCTCATCGTCGCCTCCGCTGGCCCGACTGCCGTCAACTCGATCTTTCTCGCCATCGAGCAAAAAGGCGATGTCGAGCTCGCCGCCGAGTGCGTCTTCTGGAACACCCTTCTCGCCGCGATCACCGTCACGGTGATTCTAGCGATTGTCATCCGCCTCGGCGGCGTCCCACCAGGTAGTTAGCCCATAACCACACGGACGGTAGAGCCGTAGCGTGCAAGCTTTGTGTCCGCAGTGAGGAGGATGGTAACCTCATCGCTCTGCTTCTTCATCCTCTTTGAAGACATCGAAAAGCTCATCTAGAGGATCGTCGAAGTCTTCGGACATCCAAAATCCCTGCCCTTCCATACTGCCGGGTGGGGCGATCCACTGTGCGTGACAAACAGTTTGCCCTGCTCAACGGCTTTGAGTAAGCGGGAAAGATTCGTTTTGGCTTCGTGAATATTGACAGTTTGCATGGTGATTCCTAGGTTAGCTAAGTCTTAGTCTATCCTGCGATGCAGGAATATTTCCCCGTCGCCGCGAACCGTAGGGTATGAACGAGCTGTATCGCACGCAAGATGCACTGAACCGTCGGACTTTTTTGAAGAGCGCGACGGGGCTGGGCCTCGCGGCACTGGGATTGTTGGAGAACGAAGCGCAGGCGCACACTGGCTCCCCCATTATTGGGGGCGGGGGGGGCTCCCCCAAGGTGAAGCGGGTGATCTATCTCTTCCAGTCGGGGGCACCGAGCCAGTTCGAGCTCTTCGACAGCAAGCCGAGCCTGGAAAAATACCGCGGGCAAAATCTTCCCGAGTCCATTCGCAAGGGCCAGCGCCTGACGACCATGACCAGCGGGCAGAGCAACTTTCCCACGGCACCCTCGCCGTATGCCTTCACGAAGCATGGCCAGAGTGGCGTGGAGCTCTCAGACTTATGGAAGCACCTCCCCGAAGTGGCCGATGAGCTGTGCATGATCCGCTCGATGAACACCGAGGCGATCAACCACGACCCCGCGATCACGTTTTTCCAGACCGGAAGTCAGCTTGCGGGGCGGCCCAGTATCGGCTCGTGGCTCAGCTACGGCTTGGGGACGCTCAACAAAGACCTGCCGAGCTATGTGGTGCTGACGAGCAAAGGCAGTGGTCGCCCCGATGACCAGCCACTCTACGATAGGCTCTGGGGGGCGGGGTTTCTGCCGACCCAGCACCAGGGTGTCAAGCTGCGCAACTCCGGCGACCCCGTGCTCTACCTCTCCGACCCACCCGGCGTGGATCGGGGGACGCGGCGCGAGATGCTCGATGAGCTGGGGGCACTCAATAAGCTCAAGCTCGGCCAGACCGGTGATCCCGAAGTGGCAACCCGCATTTCGCAGTACGAGCTGGCGTTTCGCATGCAGGCAAGCGTCCCCGAGCTCGCCGATCTCTCCAAAGAGTCAGCGACGACGCTGGAGAGCTATGGCCCGGATGTCAACCGGCCCGGTAGCTACGCCCACAACTGCCTGCTCGCCCGGCGGCTCTGTGAGAAGGGCGTGCGCTTTATCCAGCTCTTTCACATGGGCTGGGACCACCACGGTGGCCTGCCCAGCGCGATCAAGGGCCAGCTTAAGGACACCGATCAGGCCACGGCGGCGCTGATTAAAGACCTCAAGCAGCGCGGGATGCTCGACGACACACTGATTGTTTGGGGCGGGGAGTTCGGGCGCACGGTGTATTCTCAAGGGGCACTCACAAGGGACAACTATGGACGCGACCATCACCCGCGCTGCTTCTCGCTCTTTCTTGCGGGGGCGGGTGTCAAGCACGGCGTCACCATCGGCGAGACCGACGAGTTTGGCTACAACATTGTCAAAGACCCCGTCAGCGTCCACGACCTCCACGCCACGATCCTGCATCTACTGGGCGTAGACCACAAAAAGCTCACCTACCCCTACCAAGGCCGCGACTTCCGATTGACCGATGTCTACGGTGAGCTGGTCAAACCGATACTGGCATAGATATAGACAATGCGGCTGGACTTGATTCTTCAAAGCTCAAGACAGCCGAGTAGCAATCATCGCGACAGAGATGGGGTGCGGTGGAGATCCAGCTCTCGCCTTGGTAAAGGGAACCTCACGGCCCTGATCGGGCTGCCAGAGACCGGTTCCGATACCACTCCAACCATCGGCTTTTTTGCTCCGAGAAAGAAAGCACAGCGACTTTAGAGGAAGAAACTGCGCCCAGAGCACTTCGACCGGAGTCATGAGCTGCTATTGTACCGCGTGAACTTTTTATCGTTTTTAGAGGTATTAATAACCAGGAGTATCGAAGACAAATGAAAGCAACGATTGCGGCGTCTCTGGCGCTAATGGGGATTTTAGGGCTGGGAGCGATGAGCCAGGGAGCGGGCAGGAAAGTGGCGGTGAAGCCCGTAGACGCTGTCGGGCTGAAGAAAGAAGTGGCTGCTCGCAAGGGAAAAGTCGTGATGATTAACTTCTGGGCGACCTGGTGCCCACCGTGCCGCGCGGAGTTCCCGGATATGGTGGCGACCCAGAAGAAGTACGCCGCACAGGGGGTGGAGCTGCTGACTGTCACGCTCGACGATCTAGACGACACGAGCAAGGCGGCGGCGTTTCTGGCGCAAAACGGGGTGACCAGCGGAGCCTTTATCAATAAAAAAGGCGGCGAGCCCGACATGGGCTACTTTAGCTGGCTTGATGGCAAGATCCCCGATAGCCTCGGAATTCCGCGCACCTATGTACTAGATCGCAAGGGACGCATCAGCTCGCGGCTGATCGGTGGACAGGAGAGCGCGGCGTTCGAGGGCGCGATCAAGAAAGCCCTCGCCGCGAAGTAGCCACCCATTGGAACTGGGCGGCTACCAATGGCTTACACCCCGACGCGCTCACTCTCGGGCTGGGTGATGCGCCCTGGCTGCTGGAGAAGCTGCTTGTTGAGCGCGTTGAGGTAGGCTTTTGCCGCCGCGACAATGATATCCGTGTGCGCGGCGTGGCCGGAGAAGACTTCTTCTCCCGCCCGCACCCGGATCGTCACGGCGGCCTGTGCATCGGTGCCCTCGGTTACCGATTGTAGGCTAATCTCGATCAGCTCGTTGGGCACTTTGACGATGCGGTTAATGGCTCTATAGATCGCATCCACCGGCCCATTACCCGTGTCGGCGTCCATCAGAACGGCTTTATTGGCATGACGGAGTTTTACGGTTGCCGTCGGTATCGCGCTGTCGCCACAAGTGACTTGGAGCTGCACCAGCTCGTAGGTTTGATTGACCAAGCGGGCCTCATCGGTGGCGAGCGCCTCTAAGTCCTCATCGTAGATAGTTTTTTTACGATCCGCGACGGTCAAGAAGCGCTCGTAGATCTTCTCAAAGCCTGCGTCCTCAAACGTGTGGCCCAGCACCTCTAAGCGATGGCGCAGCGCGGCACGGCCCGAGCGGGGCGAGAGAATGATCTTGCTCTCACTGATGCCCACATCGGCGGGATCCATGATCTCGTAGGTCGTGCGCTCTTTTAAAATCCCATCTTGATGAATCCCTGAGCTATGCGCAAACGCATTGGCTCCCACAATGGCTTTATTGGGTTGCACGAGAATCCCCGTGCGGTTGCTCACCAAGCGGCTGGTCTTGAAGATTTCTTTTGTCTGGATGCCTGTTTCCAGTCCGTAGAAGTCGCGGCGGGTGTGGAGCGCCATCACGACTTCCTCCAGGCTCGTATTTCCCGCCCGCTCCCCGATCCCATTGACCGTGCACTCTATTTGCCGCGCACCGTTTTTTGCTGCCGCCAGTGAGTTGGCGACCGCAAGCCCGAGATCATCGTGGCAGTGGGCGGAGAAGATGGCTTTATCAGCATTAGAGACGCGCTCTAGGAGCATTTTAAAGATCGCGCCGTACTCCTCTGGCGTGGCATAGCCGGTGGTGTCCGGGACATTGATCACCGTCGCGCCTGCCGCAATCACGGCCTCAACCACGCGGCACAGATAGTCCGGATCGGCACGGCCTGCGTCCTCGGTGAAGTACTCGATGTCGTTGCAGCCAAGAGACTTCGCGTAGGCCACGGCGCTGACCCCCATCTCCAGCGCCTCGTCGCGGCTCTTGCGAAGCTTGTGCTGAAGGTGATTGTCACTCACGCCTAGGCCCGTGTGAATCCGAGGACGTTTCGCACCTTTCAGCGCGTCCCAGGCCACATCAATGTCTTTGCGCACCGCCCGGGTCAGCCCACAGACCGTCGCGTTTTGCACCTGCTTGGCGATCCGCTGCACTGCGTCGAAGTCGCCTGGCGAGGAGATCGGAAAGCCCGCCTCGATAATGTCTACGCCAAGGCGCTCTAGCTGCCGCGCAATCTCCAGCTTCTCGTCGACGTTCAGCGCCGCCCCTGGCGACTGCTCGCCATCTCGCAGCGTGGTATCAAAAATATGTACTCGGTTATTCATAAACTATTCTTTGCCGATGGCGATATGCTCGCCTAAAAACTTGGGGCGGGTGTGAAGCACCCAGACATCGAGCACGGCTTGGACACGGGCTAGGTTCTCACGCAGCGCCACTTTAGCGCTCTGTGTGCTGCTCTCATCTGCATCGTAGCCTACAGCATCCACTCCGCTGGCTTGCGCCAAGAAGAGCGCTCGCTCGTTGTGAAAGCGCTGGGAGACAATGATCAGC